>CAZAMQ010000005.1:44599-59686 GCA_964486225.1 uncultured Thermoplasmata archaeon
CTTTGTCTTTTCTTTTTAGTACAGGGAGTGAATGGATATTCACATATTTTTTA
This sequence comes from uncultured Thermoplasmata archaeon, assembly GCA_964486225.1. GTDB lineage: Archaea > Thermoplasmatota > Thermoplasmata > Halarchaeoplasmatales > Halarchaeoplasmataceae > Haladaptatiplasma. The sequence goes on from CAZAMQ010000005.1 coordinate 44,653, forward strand.
TTCATATCGAGCAAGAGCGGTTCGGAGAGATCTTCTCTTTTAACGTCTGAAGGTTCGATGACCTTTGAATCCCATGATTGTTTCATTTTCTGTTTTGCTAGTACATTGTATAAAAGAAAAATTATCAAAAGTAAGACAGCGATGGAGACTCCACCCAGGATAAGGCTAGATACGGTGTCTCCTTCTTCCTGTTCGACCGTTAAGGTAAGTGGAGGTGTACTTACCGTTATATTAGTACCCAGTGGATTCATCTCTTCGGCAGCGTAATAATACTCGTATTCTCCGGGATCCAGATACATCTCATAATAATAGAGCTTTCCGTCATAAAAAACAATGTCCGAAGCATTTAGCTCTTTCATCGAATAATGGTTTCCGTCTAAAACTAGTTCGATGTATGCCGGTGGTTCATCATCATAATCGGTATATCGCAGAACCCAGCGTACTCTGGTTGGATCGTAAGTAATGTTAAGCTCTACTTCTTCCAGTACGGGAGGGTCGTTTACCTGCTCAATGATAAGTCTAACAGGTACGGAGGACCGCACGTCTTCGAAGAAAATCAAATCAAGATAGAAATTGATCGTTCCGTGGAAATTCGGGGGGGGAACTATATCAAAATAACCACCGCTATCTATAGTGATACTTACGCTTTCGTTATCTCTTACGTTCGTTATGGTGGTTCCGGGAGGTAAAGGCATTTCGTAACCCGTGAGGATATCGTCCTCCTTCATGTTGATAATAAAAGAATCAGCTATCGAAAGTTCACTGTGCTGGTCGATCCAAACCATATCATGATCAAAAAGTGAATTGATAACGTTGATATTCGAGAATGTCAGGTGTAGATGATACCTGCTGCCGATGATGCTAGTGGTTTTTACAAAGGCATCTGACTGTTCGAATTTTATAGCATGGTTTGCGTTCCCCGATAGGGTGGTGTTCTCGATGACGGGATAAGCTCCCGTAACTTTTATGCCGAACAGCAGATTGTTGGATACTGTATTGTTGAAGAAATGTATATCCGATTCTATGATCACACCGCCGAAATTGCTCAGTATCCTGTTATTTTTAACTAAGCCCGAACGTCCATCCATCTCGATCCCGGGACCCATATTATTGGTGATGGTGTTATTGGAGATCATGAAATTACTAGATGCTGAAATAACCAGCCCTCTCCCCTCACATCCATCGACGAGATTCCCCTCTATTGTGATATTCTCTCCGGAGAGTTGCATACCGTAAGTGCCTGAGTAAACGTGATTATCGCTGATATGTATGCAACACGAGTTTTGTGTTTTTATGGACCATCCGAGAGTATCAAAAAACCCATTGTTTCTTACAGTGGAGTTTTTCTGTGCTTGGTTCAGTTGGATACCGTAACCGTTTTGGATGAATTTATTATCTACAATATTACTCTCACCCTGGCTTGAATGTACGCCACCTCCACAACTCTCAAAGGTATTTTGTTTTGTATACAGATCGGTGTCGATGGTCTTTACGGCAGTCTTTTCTATTTCACTGAACATGTTCTTTTCGATGATCAGTTCTCCCTCTTGGGTATATATACCGAACTCGGATAGTCCTGAAAACTCGTTATCATATATCAATCCTGTACAGTTGTTCAGGTATGTTCCGAAATACCCACTGAAGTGATTGTTTACAATATCCGCATTACCTCCGTAAGCTTCTATGGCATAGCCGTCCCGAGAAGAAAATTGGTTACTCTCTATTTCTGCGGTTGCATCTATCATCTCAATTCCGGCAACACTATAGGATTCGAAACGGCATCCCCTGATGATAGTAGATGTTTGTTCCACACGTACAGCCACGGAGTTGTTTAGAAAGGTATTATCCGCTAAAGTGACCGATGACGAGCGAATTATCAGGTCCGGTGAATCTACTTTAGGGCTAAATCCCTGGATGGTAGATCTCTGAATAATACCCGAGCTCCCTCTTTCAAAGGTAAAACGAATTCCTTCTCCGGAGTTATCTCCTGCGTACTCTTCGGATATCCCATAGGGAACATCTATAGATAATTCGGAACGGTTCAACATGGATATCTTGTAACCTCTTCCTGGGAACAAGTATTCGTCGTGTGTCAGTTCGTATGTCTGGCCGCCCACGATATATCTCACCATATCTATGTCCGCAATAATATCAGAGAAAAATTCCTCCACTGTAACAGGTTCTACAAAAGGATATGATATCCAATTCCAACCCTCTTTTAGTACATAGTTATAGTTATCAAGGATTAGATCTCTGGTGTTTATATTAATGGGTTTGGTGATATTAACCTCGACACTCATGGTCCGGTTGATATGATGTAGGGTATTATAATGGTCCGGCCGGTCAACCACATATGATCTCCAAGGTTTAGACTCATCCCATTGATCGTAATAAAATACCTTGTCGTAGTGTCCTTCCAAGGGTTCAAGTACCTCCTTGATACAGTCGTCATCTCTGTAATATGGGAATGATAATGTGTTCATGCCTTCTGTGAGTTCGTATTCTATCTCTTGTGAAAACTGAGCAAGATAAGATATCATCCTCGAATCCACCATCCTTAACGTACCCTCGTCTTCGATGCTGAAACTATTGTCCGTGTTTGAATCAAGGATAAGGTCAACATTATCCAGGACAAGGGTTCCTCTAACCAATAGGTCGCCGTGTATGGTGATCGTTTGATCTTGAAAGCGTACTGTTTCTCCTTCTTCTATTATGAGGTCTCCGTTGTCCATGACGACGGTGTTTCCCTGGAATAGAGGGACGAAGAGTGCTAGCAACAGCATCAAGGTATATATCAACACAATTCTTTTCATACTTATTGGTTTAACTATATATCCCTTCAATATAAAGATATTTATGGTATTTAACCCCCGCTTACGGGTGGTAAGATAGCTACTTCATCCCCGTCCTTCAATCTTCTGTCCGACTTGCAGGTGTTTTTATTGACAGCTATTATGATATGATCGTGTATCTCTCTTAATGAGGGGTATTCCATTAAAATTTGTTCCATAAGGTTCTTGACTGTTGCATCGCTTTCTATCTCAAAAGTGATCTCTTTTCTTCCTACTAGTTCACGGGCATAGGCGAAGAATTTTAATCTTATGGATATCATAAGGGGCATGTTCGCCGAATACTAGTCATGGTCTATAATATTTTTTTCCAAATCATGGCTTCTAGTTAAGCAAATTCCGTAACTATTAAATGGTGTATTGGTATTATAGTTCATTATGACATTTGAGATAAGGATGAGAAGTCACATACCGGTGGCGTCGGACACCCTTGAGGAGGTACTGGAAAATTTTCTACTGGACATTGGATATCTGTCAGGGCGGAAAATGGGTGAAGAGCTTTACGAGAGTATTCCATTTAGATTGTGGACGGACTGTTTTTTAAAGATGCCCGAAAAGTCCAGGACCGTTGATGAACTAGCCGCCTTGCTTGATTCCTCAAAACCTACAATATATCGCCATCTGAACAAACTGAAAAAAATGGACCTTCTGGAATCACAGGATATCGTGGAAGAGGATAATGGTGAAGTTGTAAAGAAGGGATATCGTCTTAGACAAGGTGACCTTTTGACTGCATGGCATGTAACCGAAGCGAATATAGAATCAACTATGAAGAGATATAGGGAAACCATCGATAAGATAGTTAAAATGACAGGCGCACGATATCCATGAAACAAAACAAGAAAAAGTTCGGGAGTGAGTTGGTTGAAGGTTCCAGATACCTTATTAGATCTTTACACACGCGAGATGAGACATTGGAGACCCGGGGTGAGTTCAAGGGTTATGTGTTCATAGGACGGGATCAGGGCCTAAGGATAGAACTCGACGACAGCCACGAAGACTCAGGTACTATACGTATCATCCCATGCCATATGATCATCCATATAGACGTGATCACTCAGATGGAGCGGAAGGAAGACAAGGAAAAGAAACAAAGCTCATACTTCGGGTGAAAGAGGAATGATACAGTTCGACAGCGATACCTTGGAGGCAAGACTTCTTCGTTTACTGCTAAAGGAACTACCGCTAACAATGGAGGAGGCGGCCCGTGAACTCAGCGTATCCGAGAGCAAACTCAAAAGAACCGTCAAAGGACTTGTATCCCGCGGCATCGTCCAAGTGGAGGGATTTCCCGATAAGAAGTACCTGCGGCTGCTTAGAAGGGATATAAGCTTCCATGGTACGAATCCTTCACAGGAAAAGACCATCAAACACAAAAAGAGTAGTCGTAAAAAGAAGAAGGAGGAGGGTCGCTGCACAGACATGATGTATCAGTGACAATATTTAAATAGTTGAACCTCATAGGTCATGATATCAAGATAACACCCTCCCACCCCCCTTACTTCTACTTGATTCATTTTTTAACTACGGTTATGTTCACGAGTAGGTGATCGAATCATTGATCTGGATGCATGGTTTTCACGTCAGGCGGTTCTGAACCTCTGACCAACCAACGACCGGAACCGGTATCGTAAAGAAAGGTGCCCTTGAAGACAACTGGATCTCCATTTATTATGTCTAAACCTTCCTCATGACCTTCAACTTCACAACCCAGTCTATGATAACCTCCTTCCAAAGGTTCTATCTCAAAATATGTCCTTTGTGAAGACGGATCGATACCCACAACGCTTCCCCTTACTTTCAATTCCATACCGGAGTACCATTCCGGATTCTCAAGGAGGTTAGATATATCGGTAAAACTTGTGTATGCTTTCTCTATAATAATCAATTCGCCCGGGACGGATACCCGTAGAGACAGTTCTCCTTCATAATCTTCCAATATCCCTATCAGTCTTATTGTAGCTCCTGCTCTTATCTCGGTGGGTTGTTCATCAACACTGTGGATCACCCGATCTTCCACAAATACCCCTATACTATCCTCACAGCCCTCTTCAAGTAGGGATATCAGATAGGCCGATGACGATCTATGAAACTCACTGATGATTCCTTCTATCTCCAACTTCGCCCCAACGAGACGGTGGTCGATCTCCGAAATGTTTACTCGTACGGTGTCTTTACTTGCCGTATAGAGATAGAGAGAAGCAGTTCCCGCTAAAGATATAACCACGGCTAAAGTCATAAGCTTTTTTTTATCCATCATGTTATCCCTCTATCAGTTCCATCAATTTTTTCTCTAACAGCTCTGCTGGTATGTCACTTAAAGACACCTTGGTGGTGCGACCTTTACCTGAAGTAGTTGTTTCCGTTTCCAGAATACCGTCGTTGGAAAGGGACTTAAGGTACTTCCAGAATTGTGTATGACCCAGGCAGTCCTTTCCGTAATTCTCGCACAATACATGATAATGCGTCTCCAGATCCCCCGTAGTCGTAAATGATCTATTTCTCAATTTTTGCGCTCCGGCAAGGAGTATCATCCTCTCGTTACCGTTCAATCCCCTCAACCTGCTCGCCGTCATGTATGGGTCTATATCGGCTTTAGCAGCCCTTATCTCTTCGGGACCGATTTGATCACGTCCGTTCTCCTCGGCTAAAAGTGCCGACTTCTCCATCAATTCGATTCCCAGACGTGCATCTCCTCTTTCGGAAGCGATTAAAGATAGTAGATCCAATTCCTCATCTTCAATGGAACCGGGGTACAGAGCAAGATCCGCCCTGTATGCAAGTATGTCCAACAGTTGGTCCTTATCGTATGGTTTAAAAAGTATGCGGTTGCTCCTTTTGAATGTGCTGAGAGCACTCTCGTCCAAGAGTTCAAGAACATTTTTTTGTGATATGAGAAAAAGGGATATACTTCCCTTTGGAACAATGGTCTCGTCGTCGAACCTGGACAGTAGGAACACCAGCTCTGGCCCGTCTCGTTGAATAAGTGCATCCGCCTCGTCAAGGATGATGAACAGATGGGTCCCTGTCTTTTTGATGTGTCTTTTTATTATCTCCATCATCTCTCCAACGGAAAATCCTCTATCCGGAAATCCGCTGTCGAATTTGGAGATTATTTTCCACAATATCAAACTCTTATTGCTTCTCTTGCGGCAGTTGACAAAGACATAATCAACCCTTTTTTCTCTTGCGGCAGCCCAATCTTCGTAGTCCATACAGAATCGTTTTGCCGAAGCTGTCTTACCGGTCCCTACATTCCCGTGTAAGAATACATTCTGGGAAACGCCGCTCTCGATCACTCTTCGGAAGAGCATGAACAGGTTCTGCTGCTGTTCTTCACGATGGGGTAGTTTATCGGGGACGAAATCAAAGGAAAGTTTCTTTGGAGATTTGATTATCTTTCCGGAAGGGGATCGGAATTTCATGTTCAACCCGTAAGATAATTAATTGTTCAATTCGGCTCCACAGGCACCGCAGAAATCAGAGTTACCATCGGAAGCGTTGTTACACACTGGACAGATGATTTTTTCTTCATCTTCGACTTCTTCAGTTTCTTCATCTTCCACATATTCAGTTTCTTCATCTTCGTCAGTCCATAGGTCCGCTCCTTCGTCTTCCTGGTTATTTACCTCTTTTTCTATCTCTTCTCGGGTCCTGGGCAGTACTGAACCATGGATGGCAACCCGGCTTTCGGCTTTGAGCTCTCCTGCATATTCCACACTTCCTTCAACCTTTGCATTTTCCATTAAAATTACGTCACCCAGTGCGGAGATATCTTCCACCTCTGATTCTGCCCCTATGGTTACATTTCCATTGCTCTCAATGGCTCCGGCGGCCACTTTCTCGAAAAGGCTCACTTCCCCTGCTTTTATCATACCGTTGATCTTGCTTGATGCACCTACGGTCACTACTCCCTCTTCTGTAAATATGTCTCCATTGATGGTGCATGATTCTCCGATGGTAACATCTTCTCCGCATGTTAAAGAACCTTTCACTTCTATATTGTCCTCAAGGATAAGTGTTCCGCCGCAAAAAACCTCTCCTACGATCTCTGCGTTCGAATGGATAACGAGTTCTTCCGATGTACGAATAGTGCTCTCCCCTTCTCTGTCTTTAAACTTATCAATTTCGTTCTTCAAGCTTTGGTTCTCTTCGTTCAGCTCTTCTATCTCCTTTCTCATGTGCTCGTTCTCCTCTTCAAGGTCCTTCATCAGGGCCTTTTTTTCCTTCGCTAGATCTTCGAATTCACCTGCGTCGCTTAAACGAGTTTTTAATTCCTTTATCACATGGTCTTTATCTTCGATCACATCCCTTTTATCTGAAAGGATCTTTCTTTTTTCATCTCTTAACCTCGCTAGTTCGTTGTTCAACCTCACTCTTTCCGACTTGAGCTTCTTTATTTGCGATTGGAATTTTTCTAGTTTTCTTCTTATCATCTCTTTGTTGGAAGCCATAAGATAACCTCTGATACATATCATACTTAATGTACTTAATCTTTATCCTCGATTATTTGAAATCCAAGGCTTCGAAGATTTGCAATCACTCCCTTGAGTCTTTCCACTTCTAACAATGAAAACAAAATACCTTTTTTTGACAAACGGTATATGTTCTTCCCCATCACTTTTTCACGATGGCGTTCTAGTTTTCTGTAGCCCTTCAGCTTGTTCACTTCTTTATCCCAGAGAATAGCAAAATCTACGGGGGTTTCAGCCGGTAACTTCCTTTTTAGTAGTCTCTTCTCTCGGAGGGATTGCATAATCCAATTTGTGCCGGAAACGTGTTTGCAATATGCCATAGTATAATGCTCGTCGTCCATGTCTATGGGGTTGACCTTTACATCCCCATCGCGGCAGAACTTTATGAATGTGATGTATGAAGGAGGAGGTATTCGTACTTCACCAAAGCGTTTGAGGTTATTTGCATATGCTTTTTCCGGAACGCTCATTCCAAATTCCCTATCCTCTATTACATCCCTTAACAGAATTTCCATAGCATTTAACTCTTCTATGGAAACCGGTAGTCCGCCCACATCAAAATCTATACTTTCAAGGCGCTTTTCCACCCTTTTCGACTCAGAGACCAAACCTTTGACTATGCCTTCCAAGTAAACGATGTTCTTCTTCGGCGATGCCAGTTTTAAAAAAGTGTTCAAATCTACTCACTCCTTTCCCTCAACAATTTGATTATGTCTTTTTTTGATTCCACGCTTATCAGCTCTTTGCGTGCTATGAGTGGCGTACCTTCAAGGTTGACCCTGCTATATCTTTTCTTTATGAATATCACAGACTCCTTCTCCGTAACATCCGAAAGGTTGGACACCATCCTTGCTTTTGCTCTCAGATCGCTATCTCCTCTGGAGTGCATACCGCTCAGTAGAACGTAATCCTTATCGGAGGTTATTGCCTCGAAGGGGCAGCTGTAAGTGGACACCATATCGTACCCGATGGAAAGTAGGGTTTCGAAGATATATCTCTGGAATTCGTTCATTACATTGAGTTCCCCCAATTCCTCCATTTCTTCCTTGCTATATTCCAGAGGATTCAAAGGCATTATCATGTCCTCCCCGAAGAATTCTTCTATCCTCAAGGCAACATCGAGGTCTACGCCCATGCCTTCTTCATATTTTTGTATAGCCTTTCGTGATACCCCCGCGACCTCTGCGAGGGTACCCAAGGATATTTTTCTGTCGCTCCTTGCCTTTCTGAGCATCTCCGAGTCTATGGAAACGTAAAACCCACCGGGCGCGGAGAACACATAAGGTGGTATGCCTTCCAGGAATAGATCGGAAAATGTTTCCGGCATCAATAACGGGATCCCTCTTCTCGAGTATATCACCCCCCTTTCGAGAGGGCGATTTCCTCCCTTGGATGCTATGAATAACGGTGAGCTGTCGAGTGCGTTGGCTAGTATCTGCAGTTCTCTTGCATTTTCCGCAGTTGAATAATCTGCATTTGTGAATACACTGATTATCAATAGCTTGTTGTCCCTTCTTGCGATGATATCGAAACTTATCCCCTTCTCATTGTGTTTCTCTGAGAGATAAAAGCCGGCCTTGGCCAAAATATCTCTTACCTTATCTATCAACTGGAGCCTGTTCATCTGTATCAAAATTAGCTTACCGTTCTATATAAGCTTGACGGAGCTATGGTATTTTTAATCTGATACCAGTCTAAAGAAGTCGCTACCAAACACAATCATATATCTGTCCTGACCTTTAACATGACCCTCTCAACCTCCGCTCTTCTGTTGTCAGTCAGTTATAAGATGATAACTTGCGACCTATATCTTATCCCCATCTTCGGCTTCTAAGTCTTCTTCCACCTCAACCTCATCTTCACCCCGAGCGATCTCCTCTTCGACCTCATCTTCATCCTCAGTCCCTGTCTCCTCATGTTTCCTTTTCAGTAAGAACAGTGCAAGGGCCAGGGCGACCAACACGGCGATGAGCGATATAACCCACAGGAGAACACTCGTACTGGTATCTACGGTGAACCAGACGTTTTCATCCGAGTGATAACCTTCGTCGTCCACTGCCCTCACCGTGACGATGGACTCGCCGTCTTCCAAACCCTCGAAGGTGTACTGCGTGTCGGTGCCGACGTTTATCCACTCGCCCTCATTCAATCTTATCTGGTAATGACTTATTGGGTACGTACCTTCTTCCGACTGCCACTCTACCGTGATCTTGTCGGTATCTAAAACGCTGCCTTCTTCGGGGTCGATTATCACGACGGTAGGCGGTACTATCTCTTCGAAGTGTGCCGTCAGCGTCATGTTGCGGTCTATCGTGATATTGATATGCTCTTCCGTACCCTCGTAGTCGCCGGACCACCCGACGAACCTCCAGCCGTAGACGGGGATGGCGGTTATGTTCACCGACGTGCCGTAGGCGTAGGTGTGGTTTCCCGCCGGAGGATTAGTAGCGCCGTCGCCGATGGTGGAGATAGTGAGGTTGTGGTATATCTGCTCGAAGTGCGCGGTGATGTTGATGTCTCGGTCTGTCAGGACGGTGATATTTTTGCTCGTTTCTTGATCATCTGGCACATCACCTGACCAGTGGCTGAAGTGCCAGCCGGTTGAGGGTGTTGCGGTAATGTTCACCGATGTGCCGTACGCATAGGTGTGGTTGCCCACAGGAGGATCGATGGTACCTTCTCCAACGATGGAGATATTAAGGTTATGATAGATCTGTTCGAAGTGCGCGGTGAGTGTCTTGCCGCCATCCATCATGATGGTGATATTTGCGTTCGTTTCATGGCCATCCGGCACATCGCCAGACCAATGGCTGAAGTACCAGCCTTCATCTGGTATCGCTGTTACGGTTACTTCCGTACCGTACGTGTAGGAATATGTACCTATTTCAGGTTCGGTACTCCCCTCACCTTCAACGGATATGGAAAGGTCAAAATAAGGAACGAAAACCGTATCCTGCCAGCTGAAGAAAGGATATGTCTCAGGATCCACGATGTTCCAGATGTAATTTGTGTCACGGTCATTTGCACTATCTACTGCTGTAATATCCCAGTCCGAATCGACGAATGTGGATAGAGCTATCATCTCAACGGTAGTTTTACCTGTTGCGTTTCCAGCGGTACCAGTTTGACCACTTGTTTCAACGTTCCAGAAATTGTTGGTCATTTCGTAATAATCGCCCTCAGTATTCACATGTCCGGCAAAGCCCTTGTCTGTGGGCTCTGCTTCATCTTCGTAGTAAATACTTCCTATGGAGTAACATTTGGAGATTTTTCCTCGATCATTGTATCCAACGAAACCGCCAAAAGACGTTCCTGTTGAACCGGATAAACGAACCATGTTTCCTGTGGCATAGGCGTCGGACACCGAGAACCTGTAATTGGTCCCAACGAATCCTCCCACATAGTCCTTTCCTGTTACATTACCATTAGCAAAAGCGCTGGATATCTCGCCAAAATTGTATCCTACGAACCCGCCTACATGTTCGTTCCCAATGACATTACCTACTGCATAGGATGTATCAACCAAACCCCAATCATTTATTCCGATAAGACCACCTACGATATCGAGACCGGCTACATTTCCTGCGGCATAAGACCCGGTAACTATAGCGTTTAAAGAGGCCCAGTTATATAAATCAAAATAATTTACGCCTACAAGGCCGCCTACATAATAGGTACCGGTAGTGTTTCCCAGGGAATAACAGTGGTTTACCATACCGTCGAGGTTGACCCCCACAAGCCCGCCTACGTAATAGTTACCTGATGTGTTTCCTATGGTATAAGATTCTTGCACTGTGCTTTCTCTATTGCTCCCCACGAGGCCGCCTACACGATAATCGCCGCTAACATTTCCTGTGGTATAAGAATTCATCACCGTGCTACCCCAACCGCTAAATCCCACGAGACCACCTACATTAACCGTTCCGACGACGTTATTGTTTAAGAGGCCCACGTTTTTCACCACGGCACCCTCACCGATATACCCGAACATACCTATCTTTTCCACGAATGGTTGATCAATATCAAGGTTTGAGAGGGTATGGTTGTTACCGTCGAATTTCCCTCCGAGATACGGGACATATAAACCGGGGGCAGACGAGAGGTCTATGTCGGCGGTCAGTCGAAATTTGTATTCATTATCATCAGCGAATCCCAGGACGTCTCGTATGCCCTGTACGCTGTTTATCTCGTAATGATCTCCGGAAGGGATGATCGTTGAGCTATAATCGCTTATGTTAAGTGTCAAATTGTTTGAAAACCAATCTTGATATTGTGCATGGAAAATACCGCCGCGGGTAACATGATGCTCACCTTTTATCAGCACTTCGTCTATGTCGTAATGAGAATTGGATATTCTTGCTGAGTCTATCACATTCATACCTACTATGCCTCCAACGTTCTCATGGCCGTCAACTGACCCATTGAAATATGAGTTGAACACACGGCCACTATAATTGTCTCCCACTAGCCCACCCACACGGCTACCACCGCTAACGGTACCGGTTGCATACGAGTTATCAACCGTACCGACGTTACTTCCCACTAGCCCACCCACACGGCTACCACCGCTAACGGTACCGGTTGCATACGAGTTATCAACCGTACCGACGTTACTTCCCACTAGCCCACCCGATGACCAATCACCGCTCACTTCTCCGGTGGCGTACGAGTTATCAACCGTGCCAGCGTAGTTCAACCCTACGAGGCCGCCTATGTTATAAACCCCGGTCACGTTCGTCGCAGAAGACGAGTTCTCCACTTTGCTGTAGTAATTTACTCCGACCAGACCCCCTACCCACTCGTATCCAGTTATGCTTCCCCTTGAATATGAGTTGTAAACCACCCCCTCGCTTAGCCCGACTAGCCCACCTACCTCCGTATCTCCGATCATGTTGACGTTTGATAAACCTATGTTTTTCACCACTGCTCTGTCAACAGTGCTTCCGAGCAAACCAATAAAACGGGTATCGGGTCTGTTGACGTACAACCCGGATACGGTTTGATTACAACCATCAAGGCTTCCACCGAAAAAGGTCGAAATGTCCCCATATACACCGGATGATCTTCCAACGGGTAGAAACCCGGCTCCATCGTTCCATCCACTTGTAATTGCGGCGTCAATATCGTTGGCAAGCGCATAATGTGCGTAGGTATTCATGTTCATATCCTGGAGATCCCAAACATCGTAGATCAGAAATGGATTGTTCGCCGTTCCGTTATCGGTTTGCCAATGGTGTAAGGGGTATGTGACACCTTCCTCTATGAACCAAGTAAATTTGAAGTCCCAGCTTGCGTTGGTGAAAGTGCTCTCTGTTTTCATCTCCACAGTGTTCTTTCCCGTGGCATCACCTGAGGTGCTTTCCTGACCGCTTGTTTCAACGTCCCAGAAGTTTCCGGTCATCTCGTAATTACCACCCATGGTCACGTTCCCGGCGAAGCCCTTGTCCGTAGGGTTGGTTTCGTTATCGTATGTTACCTGTCCGATGGAGTAGCAGTTGGTTATACTGCCTTGATCGTTTAGTCCCACGAAACCGCCGAAATCCGTGTTTATCGAGTTTTGTAAACGGACCACTGTTCCGTTGGAATAGGAGTTGAATATCTTACCGTGATGGGTGTTCTCGCCAACCAAACCGCCTACGGTTCGGTCACCGATAGTGTCCCCCATTGCATATGAGGTTAGTACTGCGCCCTCGTTGTACCCAACGAGCCCGCCTACGGTTTCATTACCGGTGGTTATTCCAATGGCATACGAGTTCAATATTATGCACCTGTCATAGTAGTTGAATCCCACGAGTCCGCCTACGTACCTGTGACCTGTTGTATTTCCGGCGGCATAGGAATCGGATATTTTGCCATCATAGTCATTATATCCCACGAGTCCACCAACATATTCGTTTCCCTTGGTGTCTCCCGAGGCATACGAGTTCTCAATCGTGCCATCGAAGCAAAGTCCTACGAGCCCACCTACACTGCTAGCTCCTGATGCATCACCAATGGCATAGGAATTCTCTAAAAGTCCCGAGTTCCATCCCACGAGCCCGCCTACACGGTTATCGACGCCGTTAACATTTCCCGTAGCATACGAGTTATTAATCTCTCCATCATTATTGAAACCGATGAGACCGCCCACACTGCCACCTCCGTCCACATGACCTGTAGCATATGATCTTTCAATCGCATTCCAGTTGTATCCCACGAGCCCCCCGATGTAACTTCCAGAACCGCTAATGTTACCTATGGTGTGTGAGTTGTACACCTTTCCATACCAATGATTCCTTCCTACAAGTCCTCCGACCTCACTAGTTCCAGTGACGTTACCAGTGGTGTAAGAGTTTGAAACCGTTCCGTCATTCCACCCTACAAGCCCCCCAGTATATTCTCTTCCGATTATTGAGTTGTTTATCAAGCCTACATTTTTCACAACAGATTCTGTAGTGCCAGTATATCCGAACATACCAATACTATCTGTAAATGTTTGGTTGATAGTGAGGCCTATGATGGTATGATTGTTTCCATCGAACTCTCCAACAAAGTATGGAATGTATAATCCGGGTGCGCTGGATAGGTCTATATTTATTGTTAATCGGTATTTATATCCTGTTTTGTCTGCGAAGCCCAGCAAATCTCGAAGGCCCTGGACACTGTTTATCTCGTAATGATCATCAACGGGAATAAGTGTTGAGCTGTAATCGGTTATATTCAGCGATAAATCGTTGGAAAACCAATCCTGATACTGTGCATCGAAAAGGCCACCAAGGGTAACGTGATGTTCACCGTTAATTAGTACATCTTCTATGTTGTAATGGGAATTAGACATGGTTCCCTTGTAATTGTACCCTACAAGCCCACCTACACTTTCGTCTCCACTGACATCTCCTGTTGCATATGTGTTAGACAACGTGCCATGAAAGTTCTCCCCTATAAGTCCACCTACTATGTTCCCTCCGCTTACGGTTCCAGTGGCATAGGAATTGGATACCGTGCCACGGCTACTGGATCCCACCAGTCCGCCGACCTCCGTTCCCCCGTTTACCGTTCCGGTAGCATACGAGTTAGACACCGTTCCACGCTCGTTGAGTCCGGTGAGCCCTCCTACATTTCCGTTACCGCTCACGGTTCCAGTAGCATGAGAATAGGACACAATACCTGTATGGTACCCTACCAGCCCGCCTACATTGCTAACTCCTTTAACATATCCTGTAGTATAAGAATTCTCAACCATGCCATCGTTCTTACCCGTTAACCCACCGGTTCCAAATCCTCCGTTGATGTTATAGTTTAATAGGCCTACATTTTTCACCACACCTGCTGAACCGATGCATCCGAACAGGCCTACATAGTATGCATCGGAGCGGTTGATGTACAAACCTGTGATAGTATGGTCTCGCCCATCAAGACTGCCATTGAAGGGTTCTCCGTAATCAGGCCAGCCTGGGGTTTCTCCTATCGGTTCAAATCCCTTTCCGTCGTTCCACCCTTCCGTCTCGCTCGCATCGATATCGTTGGCCAGAGCGTAGTGTCCGCTCAAATGGTTTTTCATGCTCTGCAGATCGTGAACGTCGTATATCATGTACGGATCTTCCAAAGTCCCGCTCGTCAATCTTTCCTCTACACCATCAGCCACCTGCTCACCCGCATCACCTACAGACCCGAATACCACACCGACTAAACCTGTTAACAGTAAAGTCACCACAAACATTACACTTACCT
>CAZAMQ010000006.1:0-56052 GCA_964486225.1 uncultured Thermoplasmata archaeon
TATATATCAATGTCCATAAATTATGAGATCCCTCTCTTTACTCTCCGAAGTACTGATATCACCGCAAAGGCAAGTAAAACGAGTATCATACCCAAAAGTACCAAGAACAGGTTGGTCTTGTAGATGGGGACCGGGTATTCTTCGAACTCGACGGATTCTTCAGTTTGTTCGTTCAGTGTAACACTTCGATCTTCCCGGAGGTCCACATGGGTGAGAAGATAGGTGGTTTTGAAGGACGCCTCTACGGTGTAATCGTCCCTGGCTGGCAGCCTGAAGGTATAACCTTCCTCGGTGGTGTAACCGGACCATTTTTGATCCAATGCATGTACGTTTACAAGCACGTCTTCCAAAGGCTCTCCTTTGCGATCTACCGTTCGAACGGTTAAATAATACACTCTGGTACGTGTTTCGAGTTCCCAACTGTCCTCGTTTGCCGTAACCTCATGTGTACCTTCGTATATCAGGTTTTTCAACCATTTGATCTCTATGTCCCACCGTTCTGCCGGTATCCTTATCTCAACTTCTCCTGTTGCATCAGTGTAATTAGATTGGAAGAGTCTGGGTGTGTCGGCATAAGTGAGCCTTATATGTGCCGCTTCAAGGGGTACGCCTCGGTCGTCGTTGATACTAACCGTCAGATAATATATATGGGCATCAGCTACGATCTCTCGGTCTTCACTCAGATCAAACGATTCCTGCCTTACCACCACATCTCTCCAATAGACGTTGAAATGCTGCGGCCCTCTCGGTAATCTGAACTCTATGTATCCGTTCTCATCGGTGAGTCTGTCCGTGATCACGTTTTGATCATCAGGTAGTTCAGCGTGTGTTCCTATGACCTTTGCATCCTCCACAGGTACCCCGCGCTGATCTCTAACATAGTATTCAAGGTAGAAAATATCGGCTTCCAGGATCTCGGGATCATCCGTTCCCCTGTTGGAGTCCACCTGAACCATGTCACCGTATACTTCCACATCTTTCCAGTACACGTTGATATCTATATCACCGGGCATACCAACGGGCGTAGGCACACGTATAGTCAAGAGACCGTTATCATCGGTCGCACCGGATTCGAACCTCATATCGTTCACATAAAAGTGAACTCTGGCATTGTAAACCGCCTCTCTGCGTGAATCAACCACGGAGAAGGAGACATGATAGACGTCCTCCACGTAAAGAACCACGGTTTCGGAGGCGTCAAACATGACATCACTATCGTAAACCAAGACGGTTTTCCATTCGATCCGTACCCTAAGGCTGGCACCCGGGATCCTTGCATCGCTGTATCCACCGTCCTGTGTGGTCGCCGTATGGATCAAGTCTTCATCACGGTAAACGCTTATCCTTGCGCCGTCGATGTACTCTTCCAGATTGTCTACCACGTAAAAGGTTACATGGTAGATGGCAACCTGTAGCGTTATGGATGTGTCCTCTACCAAGGTCATATCGCCTGTGTATACTTCGACACTACGCCATAAAACGGATAAGTCCATCACAGTACCCGGTAGTCTGAATTCAGGAGTGATTCCTTCATTATCGGTGGTTACACTGTCCAGGAGCACTCCTTGGTGATAAAAGTTTACGACAGCTCCTTCTACAGAATACTCCAGATCGTCTATCACATTCACTGTGACGTAGTATACTGCACACTCCAGCATGATGTTCGTGTTGGCGTCTATCAGATGTTCCTCCCAATAGACGATCACACCTTTCCATTCAACCTCAACGTTCAACACCGCACCTGGTACACGCACCGTTATGCTGCCCGTCATGTCGGTCACGCTGGTTGAAAGAAAACCCACGTCAACGTGTGAGACGGTCACTCTTGCACCGGTCAATATCTCTTCACGGGAATCTACGGTGGTGAAGTCCACATGATATACTTCACATATTATCTCCTCATATGTCGAACCGGTCACATACACGATATGAGTTGCCACATGGATACCACGCCAGTAAGCTACTATCTCATGTTCACCCCGGGGCAGCCTCATGGTCAGAAGTCCGGATTCATCCGTTACACCTGAATTAGCAAGGGCACCTGTCTCTACGTTGTAGGCAACCAGTCTTGTGTTCTCGAGGTCAAAACCTAAGGTATCCCGGGTGTGCAATTGGATATAGAATATATCCAGTGTGATAGTTAATGACTCGTTGGCTAAAAGGGATAGATCTCTATGTTCTCCGACCTCGACATCCCTCCAATAGCAGTCGATGTTGTACCCGAATCCGGACTGGGTACCAGGAAGCCTGATAGTCACCTCTCCGTTGATATCGGTGAGCTTTGCATCCGCAACCCGATCCGTATCGTTGAACCTTATTGAAACATGTACCTCGGGCACCGGGTCTCCTGCCGTATCTACGGTCTCGATGGTCAGATAGTAAATACTAGCGTCTATCGTCATCAATACGTTACCATCCAAATAATGTTCAGCGGAGGCGACCTCACGTCCCAGCCATTCCACGCGGATGGTGTAATCGCCCAAGGCCATCTGTGACAGTCGAACAGATCCGTCGGCACCGCTGATCTCCCTGAACATAGTTCCGTTGGGATGCCCGATGTATAGATTGGCACTGCGAACGGGTTGATAAGCAATGTCCACAATCTTGTACTCGGGGTAATAAACATCGCATTCCAGTTCTTCGGGGTCGTCGTATGATATGTGGTTTGTAACGGTGTAGTCCGTCGTCAAATGGACGACCATATCCTGCCAGATTACTCGAATCGTATAGGTCCCTTGGCGCAGGCTTATGTTGGTGATACCATCTTCATTCGTCTTATTACCGCGTACAAATTCATCTCCCGGGACGGTATACACGTTCACCACCGCGTCTGTCATCACCTCGTCAAGAGAGTCGATGGTTTTGAAGTGGATGCCGAATCTCTCGGCACCGATCCAGAAAGTACGGTTGATGGATTCAAGGTGTCCTCCGTAGGTTTCGTCACCCGGATTACCGGGGTACCTGTAATGATATCCCGTCATATCCACCGCGGATATGGTGACCAGATAGTCGCCTTCCTCAGCATCGCTGTAATTCCACGAATATGTGTAATTGGTGCGATAAGAGGTGTATGTTCCCATGGTCTTATCCATGGGTATGTTCTCGAAGATGATACCGTCCGGTCCCTCCAGTGTGATGAATACGCCCCATATGTCATATCCTCCGAAGGGGTCGATGATGGTCGTGTTGAAGTGGATAACGGTTTCGTTGGCAGTGATGGGGTGTGTATAGGACTCGTTATAATCCGCATCCAGTACCGCCATGGATTCCGGTTTGATATAGGTATCCGTACCTACCACGAGTCTGCTCGGATACTCCGAATCTCCGTATGCGATACTGGTGCTCACCTGGGCGTTACTCTCTATCCTCAACTGTGCACGAATGCTGTGGCCCGGCTGGAATGTGTGTTCATAGGCACCTCTTACGCTGTATTCTGCAAATGTGGTTCTAACTTCTCCGTAATATTGAGAGTGAGTGCCCAGATTCACTTCACTACCGTCGGGAGCCACATCGAATAGGTCAAGGTACAATGTAGCAAAGTTCGTTTCCCCTGTTGCGTCCTTCTGGACCATCCATATATGTAGGCTGGTGTTTTCCAGAAGGGTGAAGTTATCTGCAAGGGGCGGGTCAAGATACCAGTTGAAGAATATGTTTTCAGATTGATCCCATTCCGTGATATGCTGATTCACGCCCATGGTGGTGTTCATGGTCGTTACATCCGGGTTCTCGTTCACCGTACCGGTTTCGTTGTGCAGGTAGATGGTCTTATCCTTAACAACATCATCTAACTCCGTCAGTGAATTCTCTTCGTTCGTAGTATAAGGTTGACCATAACCGTAGATCCCACCCATGGAACTCACTATCAGCATCGCTATCAGTCCGACGATCAGTATATTTTTCAAAGTTGATCTTTCCATCTAGATCACCTCCTTTTTACGGGTCAAGAGTATGGCACACATTGCTATCAGTACGATGAAGGCCAATATAACATAGAAAAGATTGGTCGTGTAGAACGGAAGGGGATAATCTTCAAATTCTACAGAGAGGTCACGGCTTGAATCAAGGGTCACCTCTTCGCTCTGCTCTATATCTATATTGGTCATGTGTTGAGTGGTTTTTAGATGGGTCAACAGGGTATATCGTCCTTCAACTATCTGTGGGAATTCAACCCTGCCGTTCTCATCGGTAAGGATGGACATCAGGTGTGTTCCGTCGTTGTCGAGAAGGGTCAACTCGACACCTTCCACAGGACCTTTTTTACCTTCCACGGTCACTCTCAAGTAATGCACCGAGGTTTGGAACGTGAATTCCACATCATCATTTTCTATGTCGATTGTCATCGTACCCACCTTTTGCTCCCGCCAATATGCCTCGAGCGTCCACAGGCCGGCGGGTAGTCTCGGTAGTGCCGCCCCTGCGTCAGTTACCTCCGTAACGAAGGCAGTCCCCGTGTGGTCCTTAAGAACAAGGTTGGCACCGTGAAGAACAACGCCTTCGGAATCGGTCACCGTTACATCGAGATAATATATATCGCATTCAAGGACAAACTCGATGTCTCCGTTAACTGTGATCACATCGTCGGCGACGTAGAAGCCTCTCCATTCACCTTCCAGTCTTATGTCCCCGTGTGGTACTCTTAGCGAAGGATGTTCTTCGAATGAGATGGTGGTGAGTAACTGCTGTCCTTCGGGTAGGCCTGTATGGTAAACTGCGACTACAAGATCCAATACTTCGGTATCCCTGGAATCCACACCGGAGATGTTGAGATAATAAACATCACACGGGAGTACGAACTCTTCACTGGCCTCGAAGGTCCTGTCCCCTCTGTAGATCTCCACACCCTGCCATCTCACGATGATTTCGAACTCAGCATTGGGGACCTTCAGTGAAACATTGCCCGTCTCGGAAGTTCGCAAAATCTCGAATATCTCACCGTTATGAACGAACTCAATTACGGTATCACTCACATTTTCATCTCGTGAGTCAACCGTGGTGATGTCCACGTTGTAGACGGAGAGCCGTACTTCAACGGTTCTATCATCATCGACCATCGAGGTCATCTCTCCTACGGTAAATCCTCTCCACTCAAAGGTCATAAGGTATTCTTCCATGGGAAGCCTGATAACCAACGAGCCGTCCGTATCCGTCACCTCACTGAAATAGACCTCACCCTCTATATGGAAATTCACCTGTACCGACTGTAGCGTATGATCGTCACTGTCCATGGCCGTTACCGTAAGGTAGTATATTTGGCACGGTAGGGTCAGCTCGCTCGTACCCGGAGAGAGTGAATATTCTGTCATACCCACTTCGACACCGTACCATCTGGCTCTTATCGTATAAGTCTCTAGGGGTAACCGAGCACGATGTTGACCATAAGTATCCGTGGTACCCGTGGTGACGGGTTCCCCGTTGTATTCCATCCGTAGGTCAACTCCTTCAACGGGGTTTTCCCTGGAGTCCTCCGTAGTTATATCTAGATAATAAACGTCGCAGATGAGTTCCAGGTCAAGATTACCTTCCACAGTATAGTCCTCCAGGGTGAGAACGTGGATGCCTAGCCATTCGACTTCTATGTCCACAGCCGTCCCCGGTAGTTTCGATACGTAGGCACCGGCATCATCTGTCACACCGGTGTCCACCACCTGTCCATCTAGTATAACGGATATCCGGGCGTTTGGAAGTATTCCCTTGTCCTCGGTGCCATCGAAGGTGATCATGCTCAATTGATATACCTCAGTCAGGATGGTGAAGTCCCTTTGTGTTTCGCTAACGGTCCTCGTTTCACTGGCGACTTCCGTTCCCATCCATCTTACATCGAACCCGTGCTCCCCTGATGCCAGTCTGAACCAGGCCAAACCGTCCGCATCGGTGCTTACAGTATCGATCTCTCTACCGGTCCTCACATAGGTGGCGGTGACCTCGGCATCAGCAAGGGGATCTTCAAGAGAATCCAGGATGGTGACGGAAACATCGTATATACCGACTGTTAAATACAGTGTTTCCGTGGCGTCTAAGATGTGCGTTCCTTGGTATACCTGTGCATCTTTCCAATATATCTCGAAAAGATATTCTGTGGCCGGGAGACGTGTGAACAATTCACCATCTTCGTCCGTGAGTTTACTTTCCGCAACGATCAACGTATCGTTGTAGGATGCGACGAATAAAGAGTTGGGTACGGGTTCCCCCTCATGATCGATGACGAAAAGATAGAGATGATACACATAGGCATGAAGAACATGATCGTCTGAAGATTCTACATCTACGGAGAACATACCTACGTCTCGCCCTTTCCAATCTACCTGTATCTCGTAAAGACCTTCCGGGACTTGTTCAAGGCCGGTCTCACCCATCTCATCGGTTACCAATGGCTCTATAAAAGAGGTACCGTTGGGGTGCTTGACGTATAGATTGGCACTGTCCAGAGCCCATCCCTCCATATCTCTGACCACAAAGGTGGGATAGAATACTCCAGCGGTAACCTCAAAGGGGTCATCTCTTGTCCTGTTCCCTACAAGGTCAACGTTGAGTGTACGGTTAACACTTACTTCCACATCCTGCCAGATCACCGTGATGATGTAGGTTGCATTGGCAACGGTGAAGTTAGCTATGCCTTCGTTGTCGGTTATGTTTGTGGAGAAGACAACATGTTGACTCACTTTCAAGTGGATCGTAACGTTCGGTAGGACAACGCCATGGTCATCGGCCACCAGAATATTCACATAGTGATCCAGCCCACCGATGACAAATGAGAATTCTCCGTAAACCTCGTGTCCTCTAAAATCACCGTTTTGTACGTACGATCGGTAACCTGTGTTATCAACTGCTCTCACGCTTATCTCATAGGTCCCTTCCTTTTCATCACTGTAATTCCATTCATACCGATACCCGCTTTCAAAAGAGTTGAAATGTCCGAATATCTTCTCCATCCCCACGGAATCGAGAACCATGCCGTCGGGTCCTTCTAGAGTCAGATTAACCCAATGGATATCGTATCCTCCGAAGGGATTTGTGATGTTCGCGTAGATATATATCGTTTTGTTCTCGGCTTCCGGGTCGAATATATTGGTGACCTCTCCTTCGTGGTCCGTTGTATAGATATCTGAAACTTGGATATAGTCTCTGCAGGGCAGTGTCACATTCGTATCTCTTATCTCCCCCTCGACTTCACCTCCGTAGGCTATCTCGTACCAATGTGATGCGTCCCCCCAAAGTAGATAGGTCACCTTCAACGACGAGCCCTGGGAAAGGGTGTAATTGTCGACATCTATGGAGACGGAGGATGTACTCCAATCAGTGGATATCGGCATTTCTTCGGTGTTGGACGATATGTGATATTCGTTGCCCTGGCTGTCCAGCTCATACAGACTATATGTCATTTGCTTATTATCAGGATTGTTTGCCTTTACCCATACTGTCAGGATAGAGGTACCATCCAGATTAACTTTTTCGGCAAGGGTCGGATAAAGATACCAGTCGACGATCACCTTGAAATTGCTCGGATCAGTTACGTTCCCCTCTTCAGCGGGAATGGTGGTATTGGATATCTCTTTCGTGGTTCGGTCTCCCACACCCACGGCGTCTCTGACCCGATACATATAAAACGTCTTGTTCCTCACAGGTCTCTGGGATTGTTGGATAATGGGTTCGTCGGATCGCGATCCGAGCTCCCTGCTTTCTCCCAAAACACCCATATTTATCGTTCCTGTTATCAAGGCCAGTATCATCATCCCTATCAGTATTTTTCTTTTCATATCTATACACCTCTTGATTTATAGAGTTAAAAATGAGGTGTAGGATATAAGTATGATTTGGTACAAAAGGCGAACAGTGAGCAGAAATTTATACGCACTAACGCGCCGATAGGTGCAGAACGACATGGTGTCCTTCCAGAAAACTTAATTATATCCAATGATATTTACTCTAAACAAGATGGGATGCAATGGCTTCTATAGCTGAAGAATTAGCGGAAAAACACAAGGAGATCTCCATAGGAGAGTTCTTCGAAAGGAACAAACATATCCTCGGATTCGACTCTTTGACCAAATCACTTGTAACAGCCGTTAAAGAGGGTGTAGATAATGCCCTCGACGCCTGTGAGGAGGCGGAGATATTACCGGATATAATCGTCGAGGTAAAATCCATAGGCGATCAGGAATACAAGGTGAGCGTTGAGGATAACGGGCCCGGGATACCCAAACGAAAGGTAGCCAATGTATTCGCCAAGCTGCTGTACGGCTCAAGATTCCACGATATCAGACAGAGTAGAGGACAGCAGGGTATCGGTGTTTCCGCTGTTGTGATGTACGGCCAACTGAGTACCGGTAAGCCTACACTGGTAAGGTCCAAGATCAGGGAGAAGGACTACGCCAGCGAATTAAAGATAACCCTGGACACCAAAAAGAACAAGCCGAATATACTTTCCCAAGAAGTGGTGCTCTGGGAGGAAAAGGAACACGGTACCCGGTTCGAAACATGTATAGAAGGGCTGCTCAGAAGCGGTGAACATTCGGTCTTCGAATATTTAAAGAATACCGCTATCGTGAATCCGCATACTCAGATAACCTATATATCCGACGATGATAGGGTGGTGTTCAAGCGGGCAACGGACCAACTTCCTCCCAAGACCAAGGCCGTAAAACCACATATAGAAGGTATAGAGCTTGGTACCTTCGTAAAGATGGTAAATAGCACTGAGAGGAGGCGCCTGAGTTCGTTCCTTGTTAACGAGTTCAGCAGGATAAGTTATAGGACGGTAAAGGACATCAGCAAGGAAGCGGATATAGGAGAGAGGGCAAGACCATCCGAACTGGACATCGAAGATTGTAAAAAGATACTGAAGGCTACGGCCAACGTTAAGATAATGGCGCCGGAGACGGACTGCCTTTCACCTATCAAAAGCATGCTTATAAAGAAAGGACTCAAGAACGTATTAAAAGGTTACCAGCCTGAATTCTATGCGCCTCCTACCACTAGAGAGCCCTGTGTATATTCCGGGAACCCGTTTCAGGTGGAAGTAGGACTGGTTTTCGGTGGTGATCTGCCATCAGATGGCCCCGTAAAGGTGCTTAGATACGCAAACCGGGTACCACTACTATACAAAAAAAGTGCATGTGCCACCACTACAGCTATCAAAAAAATCGACTGGCGTATATATGGCCTTGACCAGAGGGGTGGTAAGGGCATGCCTTCGGGTCCTGCGATCATATTAGTACACGTTGCATCTACCAGGGTACCGTTCACGTCGGAGGCAAAGGACGCGATCGCGGATATCCCCGAAGTGGTGGATGAGATAGAGAAGGCATTACGTGAATGTGCAAGGAATCTGAGAACTCATTTGAACAAGGGCAAGAGACGAAAAAAAATATCCGAGAAATTCACGGTTGTAAATGATATCCTTCCCATGATAGCAAAAAAATCAGCTGCGATCGTAGGAAAAGAGTCACCTTCACTGGAAAAGGTGATGACTAAGATAATGGGTGTTGTTTACGTGGAGAACACCTTTGAAAAGAACGGTAAAAAATGGGAGTGCATGATAAACATAAATAATTTTACAAGAAAACAGAGGAATATCACCGTGTACATGGAGAAGCCCTATCCCGACACCGTAGTTATCTCATCGGACCCCGAACCTACGTTCAACGGTGATCATCTAAAATGGAAACTGGACACACTTAAATCATCGATATCCCAAAATATAAGATTCGAATATAACGGTGATCTTGTAAAGGAGGACTTAACAGGTATAGAGGTTTACATCGAGGGTGTACCGGAGACTGAGTTGATAGGTGCGGATCCCCTTCCCGATGATTGGGATATAGATATGACTGAGATAGAGGAGGGGGGATAAGATGGAAGATCGATACCAGAGAGCGTTCAAACAATTGGAGAATATCGCCGGACAGTTTTACGACCAGTTGGATAAGGGAAAGATACCCGAGATGAAGATAGCAACCAGAAGTAAAAACAACATCAAGTTCAACAAACGCTCGGGCGTCTGGAAACTAGGAAACTCGAAAAGCTCCCGCTCGGCCAAGAAGATGAGGGGGGCGGTGATGATACTTCGCACTCTGTATATGCTGGATTTCATAAGGGATATGATAAATGATGAAAAATCATCCACCTTAAGGGAGATGTACTATATATCGGAGGGATGGGACAAGGCAAAATTCGGTGACCAGAAAGAATCCGACAGACTGGCAGAGGACATGGAGATAGTATCGAACTGCCTGAGAGAGGACTTCAAGCTGAGACCCGAGGAGGACGGTGCAAGGATAATCGGGGATATAGTCGTGGAAGAAAAGACCAGAAAGGGGGATATAAGGAAACTAAACTGCCGTGACGACGTTGGCGATTCCGGATATACGATACCTTACAACGTTGAAAAGGACAAGGTTAATTTTTCCAACATCAACGTTGACTTCATCATCGCAATAGAAACAGGTGGTATGTTCGACAGACTCGTGGAGAACGGCTTCGATGAAGAGACTAACTCACTCTTGGTTCATCTGAAGGGACAGCCCGCCCGTTCCACAAGGAGACTTATGAAAAGGCTCAACGAAGAAGAGGATTTACCAGTAGTGGTCTTCACCGACGGAGACCCGTGGAGCTTCCGCATATTTGCCAGTATAGCCTACGGAGCCATCAACAGTGCTCACCTTTCAGAGCTTTTGGCGATCCCCACTGCAGAGTACGTAGGCATCACCGCAAGTGACATAATGAACTATGATCTGCCTACCGATAAGCTGAGTTCAACTGATAGGGATGCATTGAAACAGGAAATAGTGGATCCCCGATTCAATACAAGGTTCTGGAAGAACGAGATCGAGACCATGCTGGATATAAACAAGAAAGCGGAGCAGCAGGCCCTTGCAAAATATGGTCTTGAGTATGTTACTGATGTGTATCTACCTGAAAAGTTAGGTGAGTTGGGGATCATCTGAGTGTTACACGCCGTACCAAACATGACCGCATATTTTTCTCAATGCGGAGACCGCCGAGAGCGCAGCCAGGTAACTGGTTCTTGGGTTATCCGGAAAGGGAGTATTGATACTCACACCTTTTAATTCACCGGATTCGCCCATCAATCGTATGGTGTGGATATTATTCTCACAAGATGGGTCACAGATGATCTTTACAATAGTCTTTTCGAACCCTAGGCTCGCTAGGCTGAGGGAGGCTGCAACGTTAACGTTCTTGGGAAATAGTTTGATGGCTTG
This sequence comes from uncultured Thermoplasmata archaeon, assembly GCA_964486225.1. Classification (GTDB taxonomy): domain Archaea; phylum Thermoplasmatota; class Thermoplasmata; order Halarchaeoplasmatales; family Halarchaeoplasmataceae; genus Haladaptatiplasma. The sequence goes on from CAZAMQ010000006.1 coordinate 11,220, forward strand.
GGAAGCCGATCCCTCAAAGATAACGGTTTCCTCTTTTAACTGTTGAATATCCATGTCACTATTACGCACGAATTCGGAATCCGTAAGGCTTTTCGGAGGTTTTCTTGTCTCCAACGTTACTTTGGTAACATCGACAAGGGACGCGGAGATCACTGCATCGAGGCCGCATAAAGCACCCGTCGGTATGTATATACGAGATCCGCTTTCTTTAGCGGTCCGGAAAAGATCTTCCCTCAGTTCATCATCCATAAGTGCACCAACGCTCATCAACATAAGATCGGCACCTTTTTCCAATGAAATTTTACCGTAATCATGAACGGCTTCCTGTGATGCGGCTTCGATAACAAGGTCGATGTCGGGAAATGGCTCTTGAATATCGGATATCATTTTAGCCTTTTCCATATCATCATATAACTTCTTTACTTTCTTCAGATGGTGGTCCAATATATAGAACTCGCTTACTCTTTTCAGCCGATCGCACTCCTTGATTAGCTCTCCGCCTATGGAGCCGGCACCGATTATCAGTATCCTCATGTTTACGTACACCGTGTAATACTGTATAAAAATTTACCGAATCAAGGTCCCCAAATGAAGGATGTTCGAATGTCGTACCAAAGTTTATTTAATACCGTTTGTAATCTATTATTAATAACAGTGGTAAAATTGATGGACAGAAGAATTTCATGTGCGATCACGGTCTTACTCCTTCTTATGATGTCTTCCAGTGTGGTTGCTAACTACATCCCTTCATCGGGTTATAGAGAGGGAACATATCTCTCTTTCAATGCAGAGTTCACGGAAGGTGGAATCGTCTTGACGGATGTGAATTATCTTTTTGAAGGTGAGGAACATGCAATATTTTCCAGTCTTATCATCGAAGCCGATATAGAGATGGAACCCGGCGCACCTATCCCCCCTATGGGCACGGAGGGTTTCCGTTATACGGAACAGGAATTTCAGTTGATGATCTCTGATTCTGAGTCTGGTGAAATATGCATAAAACAACTTACCACCGTTTCGGTAGATGTACGAATGGAGCTAGCTGAAGGAGTGGAATTAAATGATTGGGGTCATGGGTATCTAACCCTTCATCTCTCAAGGGAACACGAACTTACCATAGAATGGTCCGAGACAACGGATATACGGGTGGAGCAGAAGGCTACTGGAACTGCGAAAATCGAATTTTCCCTTGGTCTGGATGGTATCGTTGAAACTCGCGTCACTCCTCGTTCATATGGAGATCCTGTTACGGACAGAATAACCATTGATGGGGAGGGAACCGTTATAGAAGTCCCTGCCGGTATATCCATCGGTAACGTAATAACTTCACCTGGTGACGTGGAGATCACCGTTTCGTCTGATGTTGAAGGCAGCCGGATACTGCAGCTTAACATTGGGAGAGAGCTTGTGGGTTCTGAGGTAAATAATCTTTCAGACATCAGAGTATCCGTGGACGGAGAAGAGCTGAACTATATGGGTAGTAACGAATTCTACACTACCGAAGAGGAGGGATATTATGTATTGATGGTAGATGATGAAACACATATATTCCTTCGAATGACCTTTTCCCAGCATACCATAAAAGTTTCCGAGATGCCGGAGGCGATAGATGTTTCACCGACTTTCAATATTAATGGTTTGTTGGGTCTGTTTATAGCTTTGACCGTAGTTACAATAGGTGCGGCTGTGCTTTTCAAGAAAAAATAGTCAACTTATCATTTTGGCGAATACCCGTGTTATATCTTCCGCTTTTGCCGCCCCTCTTTTTATAATACCCTTCGTGGTCTTTATACGATATATAACCGCATCGTATCTACCCACCTGAATAGGATCGTTCACGTAGAATTCCTCTTCAGGAGGTACTTCCAATGTATATGATGTGGTGTTTCGGCCTTTGTGGATCGCTACTTTAACCAAGGTCTTATCGAATTTTTTAGTCCATATCGTTATTATATCTTCGGCTTTGGCGGATGTGACCCTTCTCTCTTCTGTTTCGATAGCGGTTATCTTTGTACGATAATTGTCCGCCAAAAGTTCGTCGTCCACATGTACCCATTCTTCAGGTAATAAGGACACATTGGTTTTCCAGGTCTCTTTCTTCCAACTGATTATAAGTGGTACATCTATGGCGGTCTTCTCACGAATGATCTTTTTTCGCGTATGACCGCATTCTTTACATTTTACCACGCCGTCTATTATCACTTCATCTTGAGATGATCGAAACTCACCTTTGAGTATCTTGTGTATAGTTTCTTCGTCGCATATCGGGCAAATAAGGTAATAGGAATCTGGAACAGCCATATTGTATCACCATAGATTCGTATGTACTTGCAGTATATCAATTTTGCTCCCAAATCTTGAATCCGCAGGTGCACCTATCTCCTTTAAAATGTCTTGAACATCTGGGGCAGGAGGCCTTTTCCAAAAAATGCTCGATCCATGCATCTCTCACTTCGTCATTATCCGCATTCTTTATCTTCTCATAGATATTATGCAGTTCATGGTCGGTGACCAGTTGTTTCAGCCGTGAATAATCCCTTTGAACTATTTCTTTTCTTTTAACCAATGAGAATTTTCTCATGGCCATGGCTAATATGATGCCGGAAGCGAACCCTGCAAAGTGTGCCGCGTGGGCTATGTTACCGTAGGGATTCAACAGAGCTATCCCGGTCTGCATGGCCACGAAAACAACTACGGCTAAGTCGACTCGAACTGCCGGCATGAATATGGGACCGAGAAACATAGGTATCTTGTCACGTGGATACAGATATACTATTGCACCCATGATACCCATAACAGCTCCCGAGGCTCCCAGGTTCAGTACCGTTGAACCCCAATTGATAGAGTACTGGCCTAATGTTGCTATCAGACCAGTGGTGAAGAAAAGGACCGCGGTGTCACGCTTGCCTATCCTGTCTTCCAGGGCGATACCGATAAAGAATAGAACCAGTATGTTACCTGCTATATGCATGAAGTCCGCATGAAGGAACATAAGAGTCAGGAAGGTGTGCAGCGATCGACCAGTCTGTAGATATATGGCACGTCCCGCTAGGTCATTATAAACGATATGTGTCAATCCCGGATATTTAAGTCCGGGTATGTAAACGAGCATGAAAATAATAAGATTAACTATCACCAGTACCTGGGTCAAGTATATCTCGCTCTTCCATGCTATCATGAGTCCGCCCAGGATGACGGCGATTACCACATAGGAGAGCCAATACATCGCTCAGGTATAAGACGGGTTGGATTTAGTATTATTGAATGTTAGTTGTCCTTGTCTTCAGTTGCGATTTTCTATCCCACGGTGTCAAGTTCCTATCCGCAAAATTGATATATGCAATCTAACTTCGCCCTTCTTGGTGTCAGCATGGAAAGGAAAAAAAAGAACGTAATAATTATGGGCGCTGCAGGAAGAGATTTTCATAACTTTAATACCGTATTTAAGGACAATCTAGATTTTCAGGTGGTTGCGTTTACTGCGACTCAGATACCCGATATCGAAGGTCGTCGCTACCCCCCGTCACTTGCAGGCGAGTTGTATCCCGAGGGGATACCTATAGTACATGAAGATGAGCTTCCGAAATTGATCATAGATGAAAATGTAGATGAAGTAGTATTTGCATACAGCGATGTAACCCATGAACATGTGATGCATAAGGCTTCACTTGTCACCGCCCTCGGTGCTGATTTTATACTGTTAGGAAACGACTCCACCATGATAAAGTCTAGAAAGCCGATGATATCTATATGTGCAGTAAGGACAGGTTCGGGCAAGAGCCAAACCACCCGGAAAATATGCGAGCTGCTGATCGAAAGGGGAAGAAAAGTGAGCGCTATCAGACACCCCATGCCCTACGGGGATCTCGAGAAACAGGTGGTACAAAGATTTGCAAAATATGAAGATCTGGACAAGCATGAATGTACCATCGAGGAGCGAGAGGAGTATGAACCCTATATCGATAGAGGCATGGTGGTTTATGCAGGAGTCGATTACGGAAAGATCCTTATGGAGGCGGAGAAGGAATCCGATGTGCTCATCTGGGATGGGGGAAACAATGATACATCTTTTTACAGACCGGATATCAATTTTGTTGTCCTTGATCCGCATAGGCTCGGTCATGAAACTACATATCATCCCGGCGAAACTAACCTGAGGATGGCCGATGTTTGTATAATAAACAAATGCGATTCCGCTGAAGAGGGGAAGATAGAACAGCTGGAAGATAACATACGAGAAACGAACCCCGGAGCGAAGATAATCCGCGCCGATTCACCTATCACCGTTGATAAACCGGAGATGATAGAAGGGAAAAGGGCACTTGTTATAGAGGACGGGCCCACGGTTACCCACGGAGACATGGGATTTGGGGCAGGGTTGCTTGCGGCTGAGAAGTACGGTGCATCTGAGATAGTAGACCCAAGAAATTTTGCAATCAATTCAATCAAAGAAACTTATCAAAAGTATCCGCACATGAAAAAAATACTACCTGCAATGGGATACGGAGGTTCACAGATAAAGGACCTAGAGGATACCATCGAGCGTTCGGACTGCGATGTTGTAGTATCCGGTACCCCCATCGATCTGAAGAGGGTTCTGGATGTTAGTAAATCTTTGGTCCGGGTCCAGTACGAACTTGAAGTTGATAACGAGGATGAGTTAAAGGATATACTCAGGGATTTCTGAAGTACTCTCAGCCAGCCGGTAACTCTATCCAGAATCTACTCCCTTTGCCCGGTTCGGACTCGACACCTACTCGACCTCCCATCCTTTCAACCCCCTTTTTCGCTAACGCTAGTCCGATACCTGTGCCTGGATAGGTCTCTCGACCGTGCAATCTTTCGAATATATGGAATATCTTGTCCTTATCTTGCTCGCTTATACCTATACCGTTATCTTCTACCGAGATACGAACGATTTCGTCTTTCTTTTCACTCCGAATACGTACCATAGGCGTCTTTCCGGGTTCTACAAACTTGATCGCATTGGACATCAAGTTTGTAATTATCTGTACCAGGGTTGACGTGTGGCCTTTTATCCGGGGTAACGGCTTTTCAACCTTAACATCCGCCTCTGCATCGATTATATCTTTTTCTAATATCTCGATAGCTCTATCTATGATATTATCCGGCTCTATTGCTGAGATATTCATCTCTTTGGTTGTTATTCGGCTGTAGGTAAGAAGATCCTGTATCAGTGTGTTCATCCGCTCAGTTGCATCCATGATCCTTTTGGCGTAATCCATAGAGTTTTCATCCAATGATTCTTTACAATCCTCTAGGATCGCCCTGCTGAATCCTTCGATGGCCCTTAGTGGTGCCCTGAGATCGTGGGAAGCGGAGTAGGCAAAAGCTTTGAGTTCTTCGTTTTTTTCCTGCAGCATCTCCTCGGACCTTTTCCTTTCGGTTATGTCTCTTATAAGGGCAAGTGCCTCGTTATCACCAGAAGGAACGATACGTGCCTCGAACCATAACTTTTTGTCCGAGATAGGTATCTCATATTCAACGATTTGAAGAACCTGGTCGTCGATACTTTTATTGATGTGTTCCATGATACGGTCTGCCTCATCTTTTTTGAAAATATCTACGACCTTTTTATTTAGTATCTCTTCTTTGGGCCGGACCAGTTTATCCTCTGAGGAGGTGATGATGTCCTGGTATTCTCCCTCCTTATTGGTCTTTATCAGGATATCGGGGATGAGTTCTACGACGGAGCGTTTGTAATCTTCGCTCTCCCGCAGTTCCAAGGTCCTTTTCTCCACCAGCTCTTCCAAGTGGTCTTTGTACGATCTGAGTTCTTCCTCCGCCTTTTTCTTCTCGGTAACGTCCTGCACAAAACCTACGGTTCCGATTATCCGCCCTTCATCGTCCTTGTGAGGGGTAGTTCCCACCATCACGTCTATGATATCACCGTCCTTTTTCACCAACCTCGTTTCGTAGACCTCGCTTACGCCCTTGAGCCTGTTCTTGGTCTTATCCTTCATCTGCTGGTATGCATCTTCGGTGGATAGCTCGGACAGGTTTTTACCGACGAATTCGTCTATCTCGTAACCAAGCATCCTCGCGAACCGTTCGTTGGCAAAGGTAATACTTTCTTCCAGGTCCGTTATACCCACACCCACTATATTATGTTCGATCCACGTACGATACTGTTCCTTGGTTTTGATCAGCTCTTTCTCCGCTTCCTTTCGTTTTGTTATATCTACATTGAACTCAGCTACCAACCATTCGCCCTTTTCATCTTGGTACGGAATTGTATGGACTTCGATATGACGTTTCTCTTTGGGTAGGAAGTGTTCAGAAACAACGATCTCCTTTGTTTTCAACGCCTCGTGAATGCCGCAGTCCGGACAGGGTGCGTCCAGGCCCATGAAGTATTCGTAGCATTTCCGCCCCTGGGGATCCCCGTATTTCTTCACCCATTCTGAATCGATATATCTAATGTTATGATCGGCATCTAGGACGTCGATGCTCGTATCGGTCGCCTCCATGATGAAACGGAGTCTTTCCCGCTCTTCTTCCAGTGCGTCCTCCGCTTCCTTCTTTTCGGTGATATCCCGGACGATGGCCATGACAAACCATCTTTTACCGGTCTTAAATCTGTTCAAGCTAACTTCGGCGTCGAAGGACGTTCCGTCGGCCTTCGTGTGTACCCACTGGAACACCTGAGGTTCGCCCTCAAAGGCGGCATTTATCTTCTCAAGGGCCTTTTCTTTCGAGTTTCTACCGTCCGGTTGTTTTTCAGGCGAGAATATCCAGGGCGGATTATTTATCATGTCCTCTCTTTCGCAGTCGAAGATCTCCAGAGTTTTCGCGTTGCAGTCGATGAACTTTTCACCATCCATCACGAAGATAGCGTCGTAGGCGGATTCGAAGATAGTTCTGTATCTCTCCCGGCTCACCTTTATTTCTTCCCTGGATCTTTTCAAACTGTCCATGGTATCAGCCTTTATAAGGGCCAGCTCCGCCTGTCTTGCGAAGATATTGAGCTTATCTATATCTGTATCGTCGAACTTTCCACCTACCTTGCCCGGTGTGAGTGCACCGATGATCTTATCATCGTAGAACATGGGCACTGAAAGTACGGATTCTCTCTCATCTTCTGCGGGATCCGTATCCGGAATATGTATGGAGGAAGTATCCTCCTCATCGTAGTTTATGTATGCCGCCTTTTTCGTTTCTACGACTTCGCCTGATAGACCTTCTCCGACGGGTATTTCATAGGACATTATCTCATCGTGGTATATGGGGTGATTGGAATAGATGGGTTTGAGAACATCCCTTTCTTCATCTATGAGATAGACGGCACAATCGGATGCATCCAACAGAGATGTTACATTGTCAGCGATCTTCTTGATCACTCTTGAAAAGTTCTCCTCGGCGGCTAAGGACAAGGTAGTTTCGTATATACTCTCGTAAAAACGTTTTGAATCCTTTAATGTTTTTTCCGCTTCTTTACGTTGAGATATATCCCTTACGAATACGAAGGCTGCAGGCTTATTTCCATACGAAATCACACTCACATTGAGTTCTACATCTAATCGGCCGCCTTCCTTTTTCAGTAGCACCGTCTCGTAGATAGAAGGAACTTTTTTTCCCGACATCCGTTTTCTGTATCGTCGAGAAACCTTTGGCAATTCATCCGGGGCGATAAAGATAGCGAAAGGGGCTCCTACAGCATCTTCTATTGAAAAGCCTGACATCTCTGATAGTTTCGGATTAATAAATTTTAGCTCTGCATCTTGGATCACCGCTATACCATCGTTTGCGTGCTCCACAAGGTTCCGGTATTTCTCTTCACTATTCCGGAGTTCCTCCTCGACTTTCTTTGTGTGTGTTATATCGGTTATGAAGCCTTCTAAGAATTCAATGTCGTCACTTTCAGGTATTTTCTGCCCTTGTTCCCATACCCATCTTTCTTCACCGTTCTTTGTGAATATACGATAGGTGAGCTCGAATGGTTCATCATCTCTAATGGCCGCAGAAACACCCTCTTGTACGTATTCGAGGTCATCAGGATGTATCAATTCACTAAATGCCAGTACATGATTGTGAAGAAGTTCATCTGATTGATATCCTGTTAGCTCAAAGCCCCCTTCGCTGACAAATTCCATGGTCCAGTATTTATCGTTTCTGCATCGGTATGCCAATCCCGGAAGATTGCTCATCAAGGTGGATAACTTCCGTTCGCTCTCTTTTAGCGCCGTTAAAGCCTCCTTTTTTTCAATCCATTTTCTTGCGGTATTGATGATCTCCTTTGCTATCAATTCCTTGCCTATTTTCTTCTTCAGGTATCTATCGGCACCCAGGTTTAGAGCGTTTACGGCAGCCTCTTCTTCCCTCTTTCCCGTTAGTATGATAAATGGTATATCGATCCCCAGATGTTTGATGTGCTTCAAGAATTCGATACCGTCCATTCCCGGCATCTTATAATCTGATACGATAGCGTGACAAACCTCACTCTTTAAGGCTTCCAGAGCCTCTTTGGCACATGTGTATATTTCCACCTCTATGTTATCCTCTTCGCTCTCTAAAAATTTCTTTGCTTGCTCTAGGAAATCTTCTTCATCATCCACCAAGATTATTTTCATTTTACCTTCTTTCATGTTATCATCTCTTTTGATCTTACGTGTCTTCATATCCAATTTTACTCACGTGAAGTGATAGCAATTTTGGGTGTATGAAAAATAATGGAAATATTTTTGTACTTTTTGCGGACAACACACATGTAGTGCCTTGCATGTTCATCAATAACTAACCGGGGCGTTGTCATGTATCACTCACTGTAACCCTATGGATTTACAGGGATATATAGTTTAAGTATAGAAATCGGCCTTTGAAATGGTGAGTAAAACCTTTAAAGTCTGATACCATGGATAATTCAATGAGCCCGATGATAAGAAGGAATGTTTCCGAGATGATAGCGTGCGATTATTGCCACTTCCACAGATGTAAATGGACCAAGCATGTAGCAGGCGACCACCCGGATAGCTGCCCGGGCAATGTGTTTTTCAGTATAACAGATACTTACCTGGATAAAGACGAATTCCAGAGGCGAGTAGCTATAGCAAGACGTATAGCTCGATACAACTCTGCCGAGAAGGTATGGTACCTTGACCCTACTAGATCCAATCCTCTTACGGGTTACGACTTGAAACGAGCCATAGATGTGGAAGTGAACAACTGGAGTCCGGATAACGAGCTGAGTCTGATGGATGTGATCGAGTACGTAGAGATTGGCTTCGAAGGTACGGACGAGGATTAGATATAAACAGTTCGTCATTTATATAATTAGCGAAAAATGGGAAATTTCTTAACCCCCTCTTTCTATGCCCCGATTCTATAAGAGGTAAGTTACATGACGGATGATGGGATAACGGAAAACGCCGAGATAATATTACGTGAGAGATACTTGAGACGCGATCGGGAAGGTAACGTGATCGAAACACCGGATCAGCTCTTCAGACGGGTAGCTGATGCAATAGCTAAAATCAATGGGGATTACGATGACGAACGGACCTTTGAGGACGAAAGGGAAGAGTTCTATCACGCCCTGAAAAATCTTGACTTCGTTCCTAATTCACCTACTCTTATGAATGCCGGTCTTGATCTAGGCCAGTTGAGCGCATGCTTCGTCCTCTCACCAAATGATGATATGGACAGTATCTTCCAACAGGTGAAGAATGCGGCAAAAATATTTCAGTCAGGAGGCGGTGTTGGCTATTCATTTTCAAGGCTGAGACCAAAGGGGGACATGGTAAGGTCAACAGGCGGAGTGGCCAGTGGTCCGGTTTCTTTCATGCGGGTATTTGATGAGATGTGCAATACCATAAAACAGGGTGGTAAGAGAAGGGGTGCACAGATGGGGGTGATGTCAGTTCAGCACCCGGATATAGAAGGATTCATCACCGCTAAGGATAACGAGGATGCCCTGAACAACTTCAATATATCCGTAGCGGTGACCGAGGAGTTCATGGAGGCGGTGAGATACGGTGAAAAGTATCCCCTTATCAATCCCTATACCAAGGAGGTGGTGAAACGGCTGGATGCCAAGGAAGTCTATGCTAAGATAGTCGAACAAGCGTGGAAAAATGGCGAACCCGGCATCATATTCATCGATAGGATCAACGAGGATAATGCCTTCGATGTAGAGAAATATCCCGAACATTATATCGATGCAACAAATCCTTGCTTCACCGCGGACACTAGGGTATATTCCTACGAGGGATTGAAATGTATCGGAGATCTAAACGGACGAGATGAAATAGACTTAGTTATAGACGAAAGAGAACATGATCAAAATCCTCTCACTGGATTCGATGTCCGTAAAACCGGTGAAAAACCGATCTATAGGCTCCGGACGAAAGAAGGGTATCATGTTCGGTTAACAGATAATCATCGTATAAAGACGGAAAGAGGCTGGGTTCAAGCAAAGGATCTCAATAAAGGAGAAAAGATTCACATACTCAACAAAAAAGGTGGTTTTGGCACCTATGGTGATGATAACATGGGCTCGGTTTTGGGGTGGTTGATAGGTGATGGAACCATAAAATCCGATGGAGCGGTTCTCTCTTTCTTCGGAGAGGAGAAAGAAGAACTATCTCTGGATTTTGCAGACATGGTAAACCATTTGGTAGATGCTATGGAAAATGCCGACAGGTCTTATACTGTAGCCCCCATCGAAATAAAAAGTAGAGATGAAGTTAGAGTTCAATCTCTGCGTTTACTTAGAATAGTAGAGAGGATGGGGTTAACTGAAGACAAACACATTGTTCCGGAAGAAGTATTCCAGGGAACCGAGGGGATGCAAAGAGGATTTTTAAAGGCTCTTTTCACTGCCGATGGCTGTGTTCAAGGGACCATCGAAAAGGGTTGCTCCGTTGGATTAGCACATAGTTCGCTTAAACTACTGCAAGATGTACAACAGATTTTGTTGAATTTCGGTATCGCATCCGAGATATACGAGAATCGAAGAGATGGTCATGATAAATTGTTACCAGATGGTAAGACCGGAGAAAAATTGTATCGATTTAAAGCTCTACACGAATTGATGATAAGTAAGGATAATCTAATAAGATTCAAAAATGAAATAGGGTTCCTTACAAAGGAAAAACAAAACAAATTAGATGCGTACACAGATAACACAAGTCGGATGCCTTACAAAGAATACTATAAAGCCACTTTTTTGGAATTGAAAGAAGATGGTTTCGAGTCTGTTTATGATCTTACGGAACCGATAACGCATTCTTTCGTTGCCAACGGGATAGTAGTTCATAACTGCGGCGAACAGCCGTTAGAGGATTTCGAAGCTTGCAACCTGGGACATATAAATCTTAATCACTGCGTGAAGGAGGGTGAAGTTGATTGGAAAAAACTGGAAAAACTTGTATCTCTATCCGTAAGGTTCCTGGATAACGTAGTGGATGCCAGCGATTTCCCAAATGTTGTCGGTTATGACGGTGAGGAAGACGCCATAACGAAAAATGTCAAGGCCAACAGAAAGATCGGCCTCGGTGTGATGGGATGGCACCACATGCTCATAAGACTGGGAATACCCTACGATAGTAAAAAGGCATTGAAGAAGGCCGAAGAGGTGATGGGCTTTATCCAGCGTAAAAGCAAAGCTGAAAGTCGGAAGATAGCCGAGAGTCGCGGTAATTTTCCCAATTGGCAACAATCGAAGTGTGATACGCCAATGCGCAATGCAACTACCACTACCATCGCTCCTACGGGCACCACCAGCATGATCGCTAATACCAGCGGAGGCATAGAACCTTTGTTCGCCGTATCTTACGTGAAGAATGTACTGGACGGCAAGAAACTGGTCATGCCCGATCCGGTATTCGAAGAGATAGCCGGAGAGAGAGGTATATTGGATGAGAAATTGATGCAAAAGATAGCGGATAAGGGTAATGTGACCGATATCAAAGAGGTACCGGACGACCTCAAGGCAATATTCGTCACGGCAATGGACATAAAACCCGAATGGCACATAAGGATGCAGGGTGCATTTCAAAAATACGTGGATAACGCCATCTCAAAGACGGTGAACTTCCCAAATGATGCAGAGGAAGAGGATATAAAAAGAGTCTATGACCTTGCATACGATCTGAAGTGTAAAGGGGTCACGGTTTACCGTACTGGATCCCGGAGTGAACAGGTAATGGAGGTCGAGGGCGATAAGAAGGAATCCCGTGAAATCTTCGAGATGCGTCCCCGTAAACGTCCAGCAGTAGTCAAGGGAACCACACAGAAAATACCTACCGGTTATGGCGGCCTATACGTTACCATAAACGAGGACGAACACGGCCTGTTCGAGGTGTTCGCCCAGATCGGTCGGTCCGGAGGTTTTACACAGTCCTTCACCGAATCCCTAGCACGCCTGATATCATTGTGTTTACGCAGCGGAATACCCACGGAAGAAGTCATAAGTCAACTGGAAGGTATACGTTCGCCGGAGGTGACCTTCCTCCACGGTGAAAAGATACTGTCCATACCGGACGCCATGGCCAAGGCACTCAAATGGCACTTAGGGGGAAAACCCAGGGTGGAACAAGTACGACTCCCCACGGACGACACTGACTCGGAGAACGACATCAAAAAAATAGTTGCTCAAGGATTGAATCCGGCTTGTCCGGACTGTGGTTCTATGATGTACCTAAGTGAAGGATGCTGTGTATGTCCTTCCTGTGGATACAGTCAGTGCTGATAGCTCAGGGCTGCGTTGATATGCTTTTCAGCCAACGTATGTAATCTTGGCTCAAACCGTGGCTTTCCGCACCCCTTACGATGGTATTGAGATATTTATCGGAAGGAGGATGGTCGTTGGATTCCTTGTATCCATCAGTGTGGTTGACTATGTAGGTGAGAACTTTTTCGGCATCCTGTTCCGATCTAACCCATATGTACTGTCTCCTGTATAACCCCACTTCAACACCGCTTTGTGTTTGTCGACCCTCGTAGTGATCCAATTGCCGGAGCCCTTTTTGGTCTGTTTCATAGATGGCACCCTCGACGATGTCATCGTCTCCGGCCACAATTATATCCGCAACGCCCCCGCCCCACCCATATGAATATACGGGAAATATCAATTTCCACCCCTCCAGGATGGCGATCCTGCTCTCGCTGTAAACAACGTCTCTGTCTTTCATCTGCTCCGTACTGAGATTGCTGCCATATGCGAAGTATTTCATGTTCTCACGATCACTATATTATCCGGTATTCTTTTTGTCCAATTGCATTATGGAACTTAAATTTTTGTATCATCGGATCTTTATTCTCTCCGGTAAATTCATAATGGTCCTTTACCATACCTCCGTAGATGTATCGCCTTGAATGTAAGAGCAGATTGATGAAAAACGGTACGTTCATCTTGGGTGAGGGAAGGGCACGCATACTCGAACTGATAGACCGTACCGGTTCCATATCCGACGCTGCCAAAGAGATGAAGATGTCCTATCGTCACGCCTGGGGAGTGGTCAAACAGATCGAACGTGCCCTGGGCGAGCCAGTCGTATGTACCCACAGAGGCGGAGAGCGCGGAGGTGGGACGGAATTGAGTGACGTGGGTAAAGAATTGTTGAAGACGTATTACGAATTGAAGTCCGCCCATAACGATGTGGAGTACAGAAGACCGGGACTCACGGTGGATGGTATAATCATATCCGATGGTAATATATTGTTGATAAGAAGAAAGAATTCACCTTTCAAGGGAACGTACGCACTGCCCGGTGGATTCGTAGAGTACGGAGAATCCGTAGAACATGCAGTGGTCAGAGAGTTGGAGGAAGAAACGGGTTTGAATACGGTGATCGATTCTTTGGTGGGGGTGTACTCCGAACCGGGCAGGGATCCCAGAGGTCACGTGGTATCAGTTGTGTTCTCTATGCTAATCATCGGCGGAGAATCAAGGAGCGGCAGCGATGCTGATGATGTAAACTATTTTGAATTGGATGCACTACCTACACTCGCCTTCGACCACCGATCCATAATAAGAGACTATCTAAGACTTTCTGGTGATTAGTCGATATCTAATTTTTGTTCCTTGGAGAGAGTTATATATATTACTGATTAGTTTAATATAATCTTCCTGCGTGTTATATTCCTGAGCAAAGTCGAAATCCCCCAGTACGGGTTCGAATCCCAGGCCGTTCATTATCTTGATTATTTTCAAAGGGTTTTCACCTTCGCTGTCGAAATATAGTTCTATGTATAGTTTCATACCGACACCTAAATATTTATGATTTATAAAAGAGTTTTGGTGAAGTATTTATATATTTTATTCTCCTAAGCAGCGTAAGATGGTTAAAGTCAGGCATCAGAATATGGCTAAAAAAAGGATTAGAATCCTTTTTCACGAGGCACGAAAAGCTGCATTATCAGGTAGGATGGATAGAGCTAACAGATATGTTGGGATGGCTAGAAAGATGGGCATGAGGTACAACGTCTCGCTACCGTCTCGCTTCCGTAGAAGGATATGTAAGCAGTGTTATTCATACATGCTTCCAGGCTCTACCTGTCGAGTACGTTTTAAACGGGGAATGCTTGTAACGAGATGCAAGGAGTGTGGAACCATAAACCGATTCGTGTACAACAGGTGAGTGGAAACATGAAGGACGAAAGAGCAAAAAAATTAGGTCAGGACATGAAGCCTCAGGTGCGCGTGGGCAAAAAAGGTCTGGATGATAACATGCTGGCGGAGATAGCCCGCCGTCTGGAATACGAAAAGTTACTCAAGATCAAGATACTCAGGAACGCCCCGGAAACGGATATGGAGGCGGTGGCGGATGTATTGCAGAAAAATGTAAACGGTAGGGTGGTGGAGGTCAAGGGAAGGACTCTGATTATAGTTGATAAGCGACCTTGATATCATAGGCGTTGTGTACCTCCGCTGCAGAGTATGTCCTCACCATCCGTTTTTCTTCCAGCTGAGCTTTCCAACCGAGTTCTTTAATCCTCTCCAGTAATTCCTTTGGTCTTCGGTCTATAAGATCCGTGGGAATTATCTCGTAGTAATGCAGCGCACCCTCATCATTTAGAGAAGCAAGGGCCGACTCTAAGAATTCCCATGCGGAGTGTGGAAGGTTCATTATCACCCTATCAACTTCTAATCCGGGTGCTATGTTCCTCGCATCGCCGAGATGGGCTTCTACCAGATTAGATACACCGTTCCTCTCTGCGTTCTTCTCCAGTAGTTCCACTGCTACGGGATTGATATCTATCCCGTGGACCTTTTCGATCCTGACATTCTTTGCTATGAGTATGCTGTAGGGACCTACCCCGGCGAACATGTCCAGCACCGTCTCGTCTTCTTTTGCTTTTTCAGCCACCCTCAACCTTTCCGTTGCAAGGCGGGGTGAGAAGTAAGTATTTGCGATATCCACCTCTAGTTCCATACCATGTTCCTTGTATATGGTGTTCGTTTTTTGTGTGCCGGCGATATATTCTACGTCCCTTACCCTGAAGTCACCGGTCACTCCTTTGTCTTCCAGTACCGTATTAACTTTCTTTTGGCTTTGGATGATAGCGTCCCCTATTTCCCGCCTATATCTATGTAAAGTTTCAGGTATCTTAAGTACAACTATGTCTCCTATGATGTCGTAGGAAGCGGGTAGTTCATCTCTCAAAGACTCTGGGACCTTTATTATGTTCCTGTAGTCGCCTATCTCCATCTCCCTCTTGATCAGTTTTCTTTCGACAAACTCGTGGTCGATGAATCCTTCGGGTATTTTTTCGTCAACCGGTATGAGCAGGTGGTCATTCTCTTTGCCTATCCTATAGCGATTATCTAGGAGGTCTGCATCCAAAAGCTTTTTTCTAACCTCTTCTCCTTCGGTCTTAGGAACTTTCAAACATCTCATACGCAGGAGCGATTACATTGGGAGAATTAATATTCATCGGTCTCGGACTTTACGACGAGAGGGATATCACGGTCAAGGGTAAAGAGGCTGCTGCAGATGCGGACAGAGTTTTTTCTGAATTCTATACCAGCCGACTAGCGGGCGCGAGTATCGAAGACATAGAGGAGGTACTGGGCAGAGAGGTGGAGGTACTGTCAAGGGATGAGGTGGAATCCGGAGATATCGTACTCGATACCGTTCGTGACCATAGTGTGGCTTTCCTTACCGCAGGAGACCCCATGGCGGCCACCACCCACGTGGAGCTGCGGTTTCGGGCTATCGAAAGAGGTATAAAGACAACGGTGATCCACGGCATCTCCATAATCTCTGCGGTTCCTTCGATTCTTGGTGTGATGCACTACAAGTTCGGCCGAACCGTCACACTGCCATTTTTGAGAGAAAGGGGATATCCCAGGAGTCCCTACGATCATATCAAAGCCAATCAAGGTATCGGGCTGCACACCCTAGTGCTGCTGGACATCGACGGTGAGCGGGAGAGGTATATGACGGTTAATCAGGGTGTAGAGGCACTGCTGAAGCTGGAGGATGATGTACAGGGTGAGATCATCACCGAGGATACTTTGATGGCCGGGTTGGCAAGGGTGGGTTCCGATTTGCCGGAGATCAAGGTTGGCGCACCCAAGGATTTGTTGGATTACGATTTCGGCGGTGGACTGCATTCAATGGTGGTTTTCGGCGAGCTGCATTTTATGGAAGAAGAGGCGCTGGAATTATCTAGAGGGAAGTAACAGAGCGAATCATAGAAAACTTCGTTCAATACCCAAAATCTTTTTAGCCTTCAGATTTTACCGGCAAATGGTGTAAAGATGAAGCTCATAGAATGCGTTCCAAACTTCTCCGAAGGGAAGAACAAGGGAGTGATAGATCAGATAACCCGAGAGATAGAAGCCGTTGAAGATATAGAGCTCAAGGATGTGGATATGGGGGCGGACATGAACCGCACCGTGGTAACCTTCGTGGGACCACCGAAAGCGGTAGAAGAGGCGGCCTTCAATGCCATCCGCGAAGCTTCCGAGGTCATCGACATGAGCACCCATAAGGGCAGTCATCCTAGGATAGGCGCCACCGACGTCTGTCCATTTGTACCCGTAGATGGTGTGACCATGGAAGATTGCGTCGAGATGGCCCAACGAGTAGGAAAGCGAGTCGGAGACGAATTGGATATTCCCGTATATCTCTACGAGGAGGCGGCGACCCAGGAGAAACGCAAGAACCTAGCGGTGGTCAGAAGCGGTCAGTACGAAGGGCTTAATGAAAAATTATCGGACCCAGACTGGAAGCCCGATTTCGGACCTTCTAAATATACCGACAGAGTGAAAAAATCCGGTGCGACGGTCATCGGCGCACGTGAATTCCTGATTGCATACAATATCAACCTGAATACCCGTGAGACGAAGATCGCTACGGACATAGCCTTCGAGCTGAGGGAAAAAGGACGTGCCAAACGTGAGGGAGACCCGAACGGACACTACTGGAAAGGAGAGATAGTAAGGTACGATGATAATGATTATCCCTGTGGTGAGTGTAAATTCGTCGGGGACAATTTCAAAGAAGTTAATCAACATACTATCGACGAACACGGATACGACCTGAAGGAATTTTTGGAGGATGATTACGGTTATAACGTAAATAAATTGAAGGGTAAGGCGGTGAAGAAAGGGGGCAAATTCCAGTATTGTAAAGCAATAGGTTGGTTCGTCAGTGATTACGATCGGGCACAGGTATCGATCAACCTTACGAACTATAAGGTAACATCCATACACGATGTGTACGAAGAAGCAAAAAATATAGCCCGGGATATGGGGGTATCGGTAACCGGTAGCGAACTTATCGGACTGGTGCCGTATAAGGCACTGTTGGATGCAGGTAGATATTATCTTGAAAGGCAAGGCCGACCGACCGGGATACCATACATAGACATACTGGAGACCGCCGTTCAATCACTGGGACTTAGAGACGTTTCAGATTTTGATATTACCGAAAAACTCATCGGACTTCCCACTGCAGCTGAAGATGCACTTATCTCGAAGCCCGTCGATGAATTCGTTCACGAGCTTTCCAGAGATTCTGCCACCCCCGGAGGAGGGAGCGTATCCGCACTGTCCGGAGCCATGGGTGCGGGCCTTCTATCCATGGTGTGCAACCTGAGTACCGGCGGCAGAGGTACAGAAGAAACGGATGAGATATTGATCCCCGTAGCCGATGAACTTCAGGAGCTCAAGGATGCTCTACTCCATGCAGTTGATGAGGATACCAGAGCATTCGACGACTACATGGCTGCGAAAAAGTTACCTAAAGGTACTCCTGAAGAACGTAAGAAGAGAAAAAGTGACATGGAAGAGGGGTTGAAGAGAGCGGTGGAGGTCCCTCTAAGGACCGCCGAACTTTCCAGCCGGGTAATAGACTTGGCTGAAGATGTTGCACTGCATGGAAAGAAGAGTGCCGCAAGCGATGCCCTTGTGGGGGCTCAGATGGCCTTTTCCGGTATCGTAGGGGGCATCGCTAACGTTCGGATAAATCTCATAGATACGGATGACCAGGACTATATCGTCTCCACGGATAATAGATGCGGCAAAATGCACGATGAATATCTTGAAAAACTGCACGATGTGATCGAAATAGTTGAAAAAAGATTAAAGGTTAATAGATGAATGAATTACCTCCTGAAGACAGGTTGATATCTCTTCTTAATGATGTGTCTGAAATATGTAAGGATGGAAATATCGCCAGAAGAGATTGGGACGATGGTTTCCTTGTAGTCGGGGATACACACGGTCATTTAGAACCCACTCTGGAGATATTAGATATATCGGAAGACATCGGATTGCCAGTTGCCTTTCTAGGTGATTATGTTGACAGGGGTCCCGAACAGATTTTGAATCTGTACAGTTTACTTGAGAAAAAACTCGAAAGACCCGATGATATATTATTGCTTAGAGGTAATCATGAAGATAT
This sequence comes from uncultured Thermoplasmata archaeon, assembly GCA_964486225.1. Lineage (GTDB taxonomy): Archaea > Thermoplasmatota > Thermoplasmata > Halarchaeoplasmatales > Halarchaeoplasmataceae > Haladaptatiplasma. Next base: position 30,095 of record CAZAMQ010000006.1, read on the forward strand.
GTGGCTCAATCAAACATACGGCTTCTATTCGGAACTAATTGATATGTACTCAGAATCGGTCTTTGAGCCACTGGCTAATTTCTACGATGCACTCCCGGTGGTATCTGTTATCTCCGACAAGTACTTCCTTGTACACGGTGGTATATCTGAACATATACTTGATATTGATCACATAACATCACTCCTTCCCCCCGACTATGAATATCAGGAACTTCTCTGGAACGACCCTTCTGAAACTGTGGATTGGTTCTCACCAAACTACCTTAGAGGTGTATACACTTGTTTTGGTAGTATGGCAGTGGAGCATTTTCTTGAGCATAACGGATTGGACGTGATAATCCGCGGTCATACTTGTTTTACTGAGGGATATAGATGGTTTTTCAACGGTAGATTATTATGTATATTTTCGGCACCCGATTACTGCGGTAATAACCGAGGATATTATGCACAAGTACGGAACGGGGAGATTTCGCCAATGCCTTTCTTCCTCAATACTGAAATCGTGCCTTTGGAACATCGAGATAATAATCCTCAGTAACCTTTAATAGGTAGATCATACAAGTAACATATGAAGTGAAATGAGCGTAGAGAAGATCGGCAGTGCAGTAATTACCGGCACTTTATGTTTGCTCCTTATTTTTTCAACCGCAGGTATAGTTAGCTCCATTGACTCCAGTGATCAGGGTATGTCTCTACAACAGGAGGAAACTAAAACCACCGGATTCATTGAATCCCCTGGATTTAAAGAGGAAGGCATGAATTATAATAGGGTGATCCATGACAAAGGCACAGGTTTGGCACCACCTTCCATTGAGGATTATGATTGGTGGTTAGATAATGTGGTAGAAGGTGAAAAAGGGATCTACACTGTTGGAGACCGAGACTATCTTACCGAATTCGTTAATGGTATGGATGATGATTTGTCGGGAGAAAAACTTCCATCATATGTTGACCATACACAAAGTGCACATTTTCCACCCATAGGTAATCAGGGTCAACAGGGTTCTTGCACCGCGTTCAGTTTCAGTTATTATCTTCTAACGTTCATGATCGCCCAGGAATATAATTATACGGTAAATACCTTCGGCCAGGAGTTCGCCTCCACGTCTAAAAGTCCCACCTACGCAGATAAGATAATGAGCCCTGCATGGAGTTACAACCATGTGAATGATGGTGAAGATATAGGCTCGAATTGGATCAAACACTATCGCTTCGCTAATTCAGTCGGAAATTCAAACTGGCAGACTATGCCGTATGATGAGTACGATTATATCTCATGGGGCACGGAGACCGCTTACAGAAATGCCCCGCAATACAGAGTTACAGGTTATGAATTTTTACACATGGATGAAGATGAATTCGACAACATATTGACAATTCTGAAGACCTGGCTGCACGAAGATTATCTTATATCCTTTAACGTCGATACTGATTCTATCCACCCATGGAGGGGTGATGCTGTTCTCAGTTCGATAGAGATGATGGAAAAAGAATCGAATCATGCACAGACGGTTATCGGGTACGACGACGATATGATCGATACCGACGGCTCAGGAGAAGTAGGAGCCTTCTTGATAGCAAATTCTTGGGGTGATTGGGGTCCGTACAAGGGCGACTATCATGCAGGTACTTACTGGATCACTTACGAAGCTTTTGTGAACCATCTAGCCCGTAGGCACGTCCGTCGTTTAACAGGAAACGGCGTTTATGACGGATCGGTGGAAAATTCCCCTGAATTGCTTGGTACATGGTCATTTACAAATCCTGGATATAGAGACCCTGAAGTCAGAATCGGCATAGCCTACGATGTGAATGGAACCGTCCTTGAAGAAATTATACCCGATTGGCCGGTTTCATCCGAACATCTTCAAAGATATCCCGAGTTTATAGCTGTAGATCTCACAGATTTTGTGAGTATTTGGGACTACGGTAATGGTGCGAACCACTTCTTTCTGTATATGGGTGAAAGTGAAGGAAAAAATAGTTTGATAGAGACATGGTTAGTTGAATATTACGAACATGATTATGTTTGGAATAATAAAGGTGATAATGCAACTCGACATTCTTTGATCCCCAAAAATGTACCAGGTACAAATCCCATTACGCTTTGGACTTCATTTACCTCAACCATCGGCGATGTCAGTTTCGACAGTAGTGAGTATGCTGAATTTGACACCATAGGTATTACAGTCGAAGATGAGGATTTAATGGATAAACAGAATGTGTATATCGAAGTCAGCAGTTCACTTGATTGTAAGATAGTTCAGCTGACACAGAATAAAAGGTACATGCATATCTGGGAGGGAACTATCGATAGTTCCCGGAGCAATGGTGAAGATGAACTACATGTTAAATGGGGAGATACTATAACAGTCATTTATCTTGACCTATCTCATGACCAGGAAAGGACGGACACCGCAAAAATAAATCTTCGAACTAAGACTGATACAATTCGAATCCATCAAAATGCAGATTTTTTCAACGATATTTGGGCTGGTAACGGTACTGAAACTGCTCCATGGACCATCACTAGATTAGAGATAGACAACGGTGGTTCAGGATATGGATTATACATAGGAAATGTGACCGATCACTTCCTTGTACAGGATTGTTATATCTATAATTCTAAGGATGATTTAAAATCGTCTGATCTGATCATAGGGGGCATCTATCTATACAATTCCACCAACGGGCTTGTAAAAGATAGCATAGTTACTGAAAATAATCATGGGGTATATTTAGAAAATTCATTTGATAATTACATAGTATATAATAATATACATCGCAATCTATACGGGATATATCTTTTTAATTCTACTATTAATTATGTTAGTTCCAACCGGATACAGACCAACAGGTACGGCTTATTCAGTCGAGATTCGGATCGTAATTACTTAGGCTATAACAATATATCACAAAATGATTACGGTGCATACCTGCATAATACTCAAGAAAAACACATGGAAAACAATATCATATATAACAATGAACACGGTATATATATCAAGGATTCACCGTACAACAAGATAGATAACAATCATCTCTGGAAAAACGATTACGGTATATATATATGGAATTCTAGTGACATTTATGTCTTAAAAAATATATTGTTCCGTAATGTTCATGGTGTATACTTGAGGAATTCATTATATAATCGAGTTAAAGATAATTCTGTAACAATGAACGACCACGGTATTCACATGTCATACGCAAGAAATAATGAGATCGTGGATAATATTGTGTACAGGAATGAGATAGGTCTTTTCTCGGATATGTACTCAGACAGTAATATTATTGCAAAAAATCATGCATATTTAAACATATTTGGTTTAAAACTTAGTTTATCAAACAACAACATCATCGCGGAAAACATAGTTGAAAATAACTTCGAGGACGGAATGCAGTTTAACAGATCGAACAGTAACTCCGTTGTGATGAATACAATATATAATAATGAGCGGCACGGACTAGTTCTAAAGAGTTCATATGAAAACCGTGTTTATCATAATAATTTTGTCGATAATGCTTATCAAGCAAAATGCAGCGGCGAAAACCTATGGGACAATGGATATCCCTTCGGTGGAAATTATTGGTCTGATTTGACATCCGTTAATGAGGATAAAACGAGTGATAAAAAGATATCTGATGTCCCTTATATAGGTGAAGGATTTTCCGATAGGTATCCATTTATCTCACCGGTACAGAACACATCATATCCCATCATTAACATATATCATCCTTCAGATGGCCAAGAGATAGTATCAAATAATGTCACCGTTAGATGGAACTCTTACAGAGCAGATTACCATGAAGTGAAAATGGATAATTGTAAGTGGATATCCACTGGTGGTTCGATGACACTGACTTATGAGTATGTGGGTGATGGTGAATATACCATCCGTGTTCGTGCATGGGATGTAGAGGGTAACAGTACGGTTGAGAGTGTGAAATTCAATGTTAACACAACCGAAAACGTAGATCACATGTGGAACCATATAACAATTATTATAATATCGATTATCGCAATAGTATTAATAACCCTGAAACGACATTTCGGACCCAAATATGCTTTGACTAGGAAAACTCTAAGAGATAAAGGTTCTTTTTAATATGTTCTCTATTATATCCTTTAGACCTTTAGAGATAAATCGTTTTCTGTATCTTCCTCATCGATTGTATCTTCCTCATCGATTGTATCTTCCTCATCGATTGTATCTTCCTCATCGATTGTATCTTCCTCATCGACTGGTTCTTCATCCCCTTTCTTCATGATAAAGAAGACCACGGAAATGATGAGTAATATTATGAGAAGTCCGATTCCCGCGAGTAGAGTTCTTGAGATGCCGTTCTCTTCCGTCGGCTCCGGATCGACTATCAGTTCTTCTTCACCGATATCCAAAAATATTTCACCGGAATGAGTCCCATTGAACTCCGCTATTACTGGCTCGTCGAGCTCATAGTAGATCACCCTAACTCTGAAGGTTTTACCCTCGGGGTTGAATGTGACTTCAAATCTAGCAAGGCCGTTTTCGTCGGATTCTATGGTATTGATGCTTATCTCATCAATGAAGAGAGTAACAAATGCCCCGGATACGAACATATTAAAGTTATCTTTCAATGGTCCGACTTGTATCGTTCCATAGGGACCTATCATTATCTGTATTTCGCCGGAATTATTTCCTTGGAAGTGTTCTCCAACCGGTTCGGTCAGTTCGTCATGGGTAATATTCACTAGGAAATGTACGTTATCTGCATAAAAATCAACCTTAAAGTGAACCGTTCCATTCAGGTCTGTATGACCATAACCTAACACAATATCTTCGATCTGTTGAATAAGGGTGACATTAACGTTGGGTACCGGCTCCTCTATTCTATTGACGATCGGACCGATAGTAATCATCGGTCTCTCTTCCATTTCTATCGTTTGGTTAGGCCCCGTTACCAATTGTTTGCTTAGATATACGCCTTGAATGTCAGTTAGACTCACATAAAATGATGTTTCATAGGGATAAAAATATATCACCTCGAATTCCACCGTACCGTTAGCATCGGTATAATCTTCAGCAAACCACTCATCTATCACATCTATTTCTACCCAGACTTGGATGTTTTCTAGCGGTTCGTTTTCCTCGTTCACGATAGGTCCTATCGTGAAGACAAAGACATCGTCTGAAAGATAGATCGGGCCGGATCCACCACCGAATTCCTCAACGGTAAATTCGACGATCTTAGGGTTGTAATCGAGGTGTGTGATAGTTACTTCGAATTCATGACCGATAGGGTCAAAGTTGGTACGGAATGTAGCTTCTCCATTGATGTCACTTATTTTCGTGTTCGGGTATATTGATGAATGATCACATTCTATGGTGATCTCCGCATCGGATACAGCATATTCATCTTCACCGTCAATGAACAATAACGGGCCGACAACGACCGGCCATTCGGTACGCGGTAGGAGTGTGATAGTGTATTCGGAGCCTACGAAGGAGCCTTCTTTCCCGTAGTAATCGGGATGATCACCCGCAACATATAGGAATTCCTTATCCTCTAGGGGAACGGTATGAACGTACATGATCTCTCCATTTGAATCTGTTTCAAATGATTCTTCCCAAACCGGATCATATGAACGTAGGGAAACATATGCTCCTTCCAGAGGTGTGTCATCCCACGAATCGATCACTGTTACAACCTGCGGGGAAACTATAAACTGCATGATATCACCGTAAACTACACCTTCATCGCCGTACTCGATCACGGCCCTGAAATCATACATCTGATGTGGTGCCGGATCAGTGATCTGGTGACTGTGGTAATATTCGCCTTCGGTATATGTCTCCTCTCCGACACGATTGGTCAATGGTTCGCCTGTTTCATTGTACTGGAAGTAAACCGTCACTTCGTCTTCCGCACCTAGTGTGAAATGTGCATTCAGTGTTACTGAATCAATAGTGTGATCTGTGGCATCTCTCGTTGATATCGTAGGTGGTGTGAATATGCGCAATTCAAGCATCCAGGAGTAGTCCAAACCGTAGTTATAGAGTCTTTGCCAACCATCTTCATCATCCCATATCCAATCGCCTTGATAAACAGCAGGTGCTACACAACCTGCGGGATCGTGACCCGTCCCATTATCGTAAACATGTACGACCACTGCATAATCAGTATCTGGCTTAACTTCAGCGGGTTCATCGAATTCCAGCTCATACCATCCGGCAGTACCACTGGGCGTATAGGTATAGTTGGCTACCTCCGTACCATTGAGTCCTTCCTCTCGAACAGATATGTACTTTTCTGCCGGATGTCCATCCACCTCGTATATAGCAACGGCGTTGATCTCCCCTGCGTTAATATGGTAAATATCAGGAATCATGGCATATGCCCACATTACGGGATCGTCGACTTCAAAACCGAAAGATGTATCGGCATCCGGTCGGTGTGGTCCTTCGTACATCCGGTACCAATAGCCTTCTTGTAGAAGTTCGTCGTTTCCTTCGCTAAAAGTCACTCCGTCATAAGTCATCATTATCCCATCAGTCTCAAACCCCGGTCCCTCTGCAGTCGCAGGCCCGGCCGTAGTCATCAGAACAGCGATCCCGCCGAAGGTACCGCTGATTAAACATATCACCAGTAATGTACTCACCACCTTTTCTTTCCACATATCATACACCTCGATTGTTAATATGATATGGTACTATATCTATTTAAAATTTGCTAATTTGATATTTAGGTGTTCTATGTTGATAAATATTGAAAGATGTTCAATCGATCATACTGTTCAAACAGTTCTTCCGGTTATATCGTTACTCTAACATGGGCATTTTTATCCCTTTTTCTTTAGCGAATTTCCTGGCTCGTTCGTATCCGGCGTCGGCGTGTCTCACAACCCCCATCCCCGGATCTGTTTTGAAAACCCTGAGAATGCACTCTTCCGCCTCCTGGGTACCATCTGCCAGAACGACCATGCCCGCATGAGTCGAGTATCCTATGCCTACACCGCCTCCGTTATGTATGGAGACGCTTATAGCACCGGCACAGGTATTCAGGAGTGCGTTAAGTAGAGGCCAATCCGCAACAGCATCGCTGCCGTCTTTCATCGCTTCGGTCTCCCTGTTGGGGCTGGCTACACTACCGGCGTCGAGATGATCCCTGGTTATGGAGATCGGAGCGGATATATCTCCCTCAGCCACCAGATCGTTGATCCTTTTTGCAAAGCGGTGTCGTTCACCGTAGCCAAGCCAGCAGACCCTTGCGGGAAGCCCTTCCCATGGAAGATGTTTTTCCGCCAGGTCTATCCAGTTGACAAGCCGTTGGTTCTCAGGAAACATCTCTTTGATCAACTCGTCCGTACGATAGATATCTTCCGGATCTCCGGAGAGTGCCATCCATCTAAATGGACCTCTGCCTTCACAGAACATGGGTCTTATGTAGGCAGGTACGAATCCGGGATAGGCGAAGGCATCTTCGAAACCCGCTTCGTATGCCTGCCCCCTGAGATTGTTACCGTAATCGAAAGTTATTGCCCCCATCCCCTGCAACTTGACCATGGCTTCGCAGTGAATTCTCATCGATTCTATGCTCAGTTCTTTGTATCTAGCAGGGTCTGTATTTTTTAATTCCAGGGATTCTTCGAAACTCGTATCCTTGGGTACGTAACTCATGGCGTCGTGGGCGCTGGTTTGGTCGGTGAGGACATCAGGTACCATCCCCCTATCTATCAACTCAGGCAGTACCTCTGCGGTATTTCCTATAAGACCTATAGCTGTAGCTTTACCTTTCTCAACATATGATCTACAGACATCGATTGCTTCGTCTATATCCTCCATAACTTGGTCGCAGAAACCAGCTTCCAGCCTTCTTTGAGCTCGCTTCGGATCTATCTCGATGACTAACCCTACTCCTCCGGCCATCTTGATGGCCAATGGTTGGGCGCCTCCCATACCTCCGAGTCCACCGCTGACACACAATTTACCCTTCAGTGTACCGTTGAAATGCTTTTTAGCTAAGGCGGAGAATGTTTCATAAGTCCCCTGTATAATGCCCTGTGTTCCTATGTAACACCAGCTTCCCGCGGTCATCTGACCGTACATCATCAGACCTAGATCTTCCAATTCGTAGAATTTTTCCCAGTTCGACCATTTGGGTACTAAATTAGAATTAGCGATGATCACCCGTGGTGACCTTTCGTGGGTCTTGAATATCGCAACAGGTTTTCCACTTTGGATTAAAAGGGTCTCATCGTTCTCCAGTGATTTCAAACAGTCCACTATCCTGTGATAGCAGTCCCAGTTTCTCGCCGCCTTTCCAGTACCCCCGTATACTATCAACTTTTCAGGCTCTTCAGCATTCTCTAGGTTATTCATCAATTGACGAAGTATTGCCTCCTGCTTCCAGCCTTTGCAGTTTAATCTCGTACCTCTCGGAGCTTTGATATCTACCATATGTACACCTTATGTAGGCATCTAGTCGGAGGGTAAATATTTTTTGCGTGAAAAGGTCAGACTAAAGGTATGAACTTAGTTCTTGGATGTTTTTCCTCTGTAAGGCTTATATTGAAAATGTTAGTATTCGGTTTTTCGCCATGGATAAATAGAGAGTTGTGCAGGGTAAAGAGTTTGATGTGGACATCGGATATGTACCTTTGTTCATCTGCGGAGGATAAACCAGGCCCCATCAGTCCGATGGTAAGGTCACTGCTTTCTTTCATTATGTTCATCAGTCTCATCGATATCTCAACACGCTCGTTTCTACCTATATCTTTGCCTGAGATAGAATGTTCGATCCCTATCCAGTCTGATATGGTCAAAATAGGTCCTCCTGTTTTAAATCTAAGTTCGCTGTAAGCCTCTTTAAGGGTATATTCGTATTTACCCGAAACACTCTGCCCGAGTTTACCGATGGCTTCCGTATGGAAATCAAGGATGTTTATGTTTTCTCTTTCATCATGGTTAAAAATATCATAAACCCATCTTTCAACGATGTCTCTGCTTCGTTTACTGGAGAGCATGACAAGAACGCCTCTGCCTAGCGTTATAAAATTTTCAATGACTGGGCCGAACAACTGCATCTGTCCCGTAAAAGGCACACTTTCATCCATATCGAATAAGATGAGGCTATTTCTTGGATAACCTCCCTCCAGCAGCTCATCCATCTTCTCAGATCCTGTGGAAAACAGGCCTTTTTCCTTGTACGCACTGTCTTCTCCGTCTTCTATCGGTTCATGGGTATTGCGGAATTCCGGTATTGCGAATTTAAAGGGCTTGAAATAATTGAATTTACCACGGTTGAGGGTGAATTGGTATACTGGTCTGTTTATCCGTATACCCCTTAATTTGTTCAATACGATATGCCTGAATCTTCTACCTCCCTCTTCAACACTCTTCATGGTGATAACACCGTCTGCCAGATAATCCCATTTGGTGCTTTCAGCTGCCTCGAGCACGATCACAAGCCTAACACCGGACATCTCAACAAGGTCTTTCTGTAGGGTTTTTATCAATTCCGTGGAGTTAACTCTATAGCGTTCGACCAATGATTCCAAGCTGTCGATTATCACCAGAGACGGTTCAGGTAACCGGGAATCTACCCTCTGATATATATCATGGAGTTCTCGAATGTCCTCCTCCTTTGCTAGGGCTAATAGATTTGCCTTCGTGACGTGCTGGGGTAATGTGATATCGTAATCACGACCGGGCAGCTTTTCGATCAGTTCTCTAGCCTTTTCAGCTTTCTCTATTCCGGATAAATTGTCGGACTGACCCTTAAATGTCGGATACATCTCTTTACCCGGATATAGTATTCTTAAGAAATCGATACTAGCGTCGATGAGGTTCTCTCTCATGTCCTTTTCTTTTAGCCATGGGAACTGGGAGTAAAGGGATTGATGTGATACTCGTGTTGATAGGTAAAAGGAGTTTTCAAGATCGCCTATGTTTTCCAATAATGTAAGACACAATATGGTCTTTCCGGTCCCCGCGTTACCCTTTACTATAAGCGACCTTCCCATCATGTTATCGAAGAAGTCGGATATCTCACTAGGCAGTCCACTATTATCCATCTCATCCACCCCTGGAAAGTTGTAAGTTTGTTACGGTTTTATCTATTGTTCCATAGATCTCATCGAAATCCACATCTGATTTGGTTCGTATTACCAGTATGTGGAAAGTGTCTACCTTGGATATAATGGTACTTCCATCCCCGCCTTTTATCACGATGTTTACTGGTTTTTCTTTTTTAAGGTGTTCATTTGCAGTGTTCGCCGCACCGTAAATGGTTGCAGACATTATTCCAAAACTTTCTAACTCTCTTGCGTTGATATCACCGGTACTTCCGAATACATCTCCGTTCTTTCTAACTAAACATGCTACCTCTATCCCCCTTGTTTCCCCAAGGTCCTTGAGGGTATTCAAGACATCGTCCTTTGACATAATGTTTTCCACCTCTTTCAATTATATTACAATACTCATCATGGTAAATAATTTTTCCTTCTTTACCTTGTATCTTTTAATACACATGGTATTCTCTCCGAGATGTCCTCAGGTAGTAATCCCCAGCCCATGTCTCGAAAGGCGATCTCTCCTGCTGATGTGGTAATATATATACCAACTCTCGCAGCATCAAATGGTTTCAGTCCTTTGGAAAGGAGTGCACCGACCACTCCTGCTAGGGTATCTCCTGTTCCCCCCACAGTCATAGCCGACGTTCCAAAGTCATTCCATCTTCTATGGGTACCATCGGTTATATAATCGGTTTTACCCTTTAATAACACGGTTACATGTTTCAATCGTGCATAGTCATCGGCATTATCACTGGTTGCATTCATTTCGGTCAGTCTCTCAAACTCACCACTGTGAGGCGTAAAGACAGCTCCATTTTTTATGGTAAGTTCTTTTCCATCGAGATCATTTAGCGCATCGGCATCTACGACCATGGGTTTTTTACAGCAGCTCGTAAATGCTTTTACCAAAGGCGCAGTCCTTTTCGCTGTCCCTAGGCCCGACCCGATCAGAACTGCATCGCATTCCTTAGCCAGTTTGATCAATTCCTTTATGTGCCCTTCGGAAATTATTTTTCCTTCCATCGGATGAACGATAAAATTTGGTGAGTAACCAGCTATTATATCCGCTATTTTCGACGGTACGGCCATCAAAACCAGATCCGCACCTGTTCTGTACGCAGCCGTTGCAGCCAAGGCGGGGGCTCCTGTGTATGCCCCGCCCCCGATTATCAGTAGTTTACCGTTCTCCCCCTTGTGAGAATTTTCTCTCGGACGGGGGTACAGGAACATTTCACCGGGACCTGTATGGCTCACCGCCTTTTCAGGGACCCCTATGTCTTTTATCACTATCTCACCGCAGTTTTCTTTTGTCATACCTTCTTTTTTACGGTGAAAGGTAACGGTCATCGTCGGAGACACCGATATGTCAGCACCCAATCCGCTGGGTACATCTATAGATACGATCGGTTCATTGGAACGATTTATGTTCTCTATTATTGACCTATAAGGTTCTCTTATCTTTCCGGTCACCCCGGTACCTAGTATGCCGTCAATCTTAATATGATCTTTGTAACTCTCCGATGGCGGTTCTTCTAAAATACGGCACTCCAGTTTATCTAGGTTTTCACGTGATATCTTGGAACGAACTCCGGCCCTACCCCTGATTAGATACACGGTAACACCTTCCTTGTTTCTCCATTCCCATAGATATCTCGCGGCAACATACCCGTCGCCTCCGTTGTTACCCGTGCCGCAGTAGAACAATATTTTATGGTCGGGAAACCTCTTATGTATCTCTTCCGCAAGGGCCTTCCCCGCGTTCTCCATGAGATCGAGGGGTGGTACACCTCGATATTTTGAGTTCATGTCTATTACTTTAACTTCTTCGAAAGATATCATATCAATGCACTATATCTTATAGGTATAGATATTTTTTGTTGTTCTCGTATCTATATATGTTATCTGTAAAAAATTTCGTCAAGTTTATCGGAACTAAAGTTCCGCTGTAGTGTAAGTAGTGATCTTGATATTCCTTTTATGGGAGTCGACAGGAATTTTCATAAAAATTTCACGAATATTTGTTGACGCTAAGAATGAAGCGAAGTGATGACAATGAAAGATTTTTTCCCACTTGAAATATATCTCTCATCATCCTCTCTATTGAGCTCGAAGATAAAATGACGAGCTATTTGCCTCTCTTTCGCCGATAAGATGCCGATCCGAGTGACCGTAAGATATATATATATATATATTAGTATATCATATGGGGTTTCAATAACATATGTAGAGAATAGGTGAAAAACATGAAAAAGACTAAAATATGCGTGATAAAGGATAGGAGAATTTGTGTAGTTTTATTGATGAGTATGCTGCTGATAAGCTTATTTACATCAGCTGGAGCGAGTTTTTCAACTCATACCATAGGCGGAACGATGGGATATGATGTAGAGGAGGTTGAATATGAACCGATCATCATTGATCTTGATGACGATATTGAAGTAGCATTTTCCATGGAATCCCTAGATATGGGTATCCCAATTTTACGTCATAGAGCGTTCTACTTACATCCACAGTTTGAAACCCCTGAAAGAATAACGGAAGGTTCGACCATACATATGAACCTCTTTGAGGATAAGGTGATAACTGCAAATATACATACGACTACCTTATATATGGAAAATGCAACTTCATTACGAGGAACTATAGATGGGTATGAATGGGGATTTATTGTTTTAATTATTAATGAGGGCAACCTTATAGGTACAATAGAGATACCTGAGAATAACGAGAGATTTGTTATCCGTACCGGTTCTCAACCCGGCTTACATAATATAATCGAAGTGGATTTGTCTAATCTCGATACACCACCCCATGTTGACCCATTGGAAATTCAAGAACCAGGAGTCAACTTGAGTACAAATACGCATTTCTCAACTAATGATTACCCGGTTCTTGACATGGATCCATTTGAACCGGTTACAATAGACGTTTTTCCTGTGTTCACCACGAGTGCAAGAGATCGTGTGATTAACACTTTCGGATATCCTAGTTTTTGGACTTTTATTCTGGAAGAGATAGAAATATCTAATACCGTCCTTAATAACAGTGAGACATATTTAACACTGAATCCAAAACCACTTCTTGAGGTTTATTGGTTGGAAGAAAGTGGGGACTCGTATGATGACCTTAGTGCTTTAAGAAATTGTAACGTAGTACGTAATTGGAGACGCCACTGGGAAGCGGACCTAGTTGTGTTTTATGCAAATAATATAGATTATGGGGGCCTTGGCCACACACTAAAAACATTAGAGGGGAGTCCCGAATTAGGTTTTTCACTCGTTAATGTTATATATTCTTCTGCTAACCCCAATGATGAACATATATATACATTAATACATGAAATCGGGCACAATTTAGGTGCTCATCATCATAAGGATCAACAGGACTATGTTGAAGGTGGAAATATCAAAAAAGGTTATCCCGGGCCCACTGAATGGACTGACTGGCCGGAAAATGAATGGTCAGCGGGGTGGAGATGGAACTTCTCAATGATGTGGGGGAAAATATATAGATGTTCAGTGATGACATATCCTCAAGGAGATTATTTCGAAGATGGTCAAGATCATACTAGGATAGGAGTTTTTTCAAATCCGGAACTTTCATTTTTTGGTGTTCCATTGGGTCACGACGTATATGCAAACAATACCAGAACCATACGTACAACGAAACATATAGTTTCTTCTTATTCAGACAGAATAATACTTGCACCCGAGATTTCGGGTGAGCTTGTAACCACCCGTCCTTATGGACATAAGATCTCATGGATCCATGAACATGGGAATGTTAATAGTTATAATGTATATATTAGTTCAAATGATCCTATCGAAGTCGATGACCTACCCGATATCGGTGAAGAGGTGACCTTTGTGAACTACGATGTAGATATCGGCTGTTCCATCACCTATTCTGTGACGGCTATAACTGATGAGTGGGAAAGCTACCATTCAGAAGATGTGATCATTAAGTTACCTACACCCGAACCTCCGGTGATCGATGGATATTGGGATTTTGATGGGCACTATATTTATTGGAATCATGCTGAGACTGAAGCAAATAATGATCTAAGTGTTGACTATTATCGTGTAGAGTGGAAACATACTCACGAAGGGAATTGGAATGTTTTAGGTCAAGTACAAAATCCAGAAGGCGATGAGATAATATATACACATAGCAATCCTCCCTCCGATCCAAATTACTATCGTGTAAAGTCTGGAACTGAGGATAAATATGGTTTTTATGTATTGGGTAATCCTTCAAATGAGATACTTCTTGTTTCTTCGGGTGGAGGCGGAGGCTGCCCCTACGTCTCCATCTGGAACGGCACTGACTATCAACACGACAACAACGTCCTGATAGCATCGGAGCATCAGGCTGGCATAGTAGATGACTACTACATACTGCAGAACGTGGTCGAGCCTAAGAACGGTTATTACTCCATGAAAATCGAGGAGTTCGAAAACTCAAAGGACTTTTTCGATACGGTCAAACTGTACACAATAGACCACCGTGAAGGCTACAGCGTTGGTACCACACCCGACGGTGAATACCGCACTTACAAGAACCCCGCACCACCGATTTCCGCGTACGATAGTTCGGGAAATGATGTGCTTGATTATGTAAACGCACCTGACGGGAATTCGTTGCATATGGAAGAGAATTCTACAATAGTGCTAAACTATGGCGATATCGGTAACGCACTGTGGGAACATCAGAAACTGGTGGTTAGAAGCTACGGCTTTGAATCTTACATAGTTGGTAGCCCTTGGGATCCCGTAATAAAGTCTTCACTTTACGTTAGCATACGCGTAGAAGATAGCGAATGGACCAACATCACAGTACTTCACCCTAGAAACCATCCCTCGGAAATTGTGATTCCACTCAAAGATGCATTACAAGAGCATGTTCCGGGAGGTATCGGCAAACTTGAGGTGAAGATACTGAGTACTCAGAACCATTCAGTAGACTTCGTCGGTCTGGACAACTCGGTGCCTACACCCGTGATGGTGCAGGAAGCTTCACTGGTAAGTGCGATATTCAACGGTGTTGAAGATGTTACGGACATCCTCATCGATGGCAACGATGAATTCGTAACCATCGTCCCCGGAGAGTACATAATCCTCACTTTCGAGATACCGGAACAGAACCCGGCGCCGGTATTCGCGATACGGGACTACGTACTGTTCACTAGAGGCTACTACCGGTTTTTCGAAGGAGGGTGAATTCATGCCCCTACCTCAACCACGGACAAATGTAATATAGGTGAGCCGAGATGATAAAAGAGTGTGAAGTAATGAACGGCGATAAGAAGAGAGCGTTGAAGGGGGTAATAGTCGTATCCATATCGTTAGTTATATTAGCTAGTATGATAGCACCAACGATCACTCAAGGCGACAGTATGGCCATCGAATCGGAAAACGATAATAACGACTACATCGCCCGGGATTCAATATATATCAACGGCGACGCGGACTTCGCCGAACAGGCGGCTGCCGAAGGCTGGCCCGGGGACGGTAGTAAAGAGGAACCATATGTCATGTCGAGATATATCATTAGATATGCTAGTATCGAAAATACAACCGTTCATTTTAAGTTGACAGATAATCACTTTTACGATAGTTTCTTTGGTATACATTTGGTCGATGTTCAGAATGGTGTGATTTCGGGGAACATAATATCTGAAAAAAAGGGCCTTTTGGTCTCTGAGGATAATAACGTTGATATAAACACCGTTGAACCTGATCGGATTTATGACCATAACATAGAGTCCACCAGGAGCGAGGAAATATTTCCTTTGATATCCCTCCGTAGGTCTGACAGTAATATCATCGTCGACAATCATATATCTCACGGAGATATAGGTCTTAAATTATTATACTCCAACAACAACACGATTGCCAACAACACCGTTTCAAACTGCGGGGTTGGTATGGTTATCCTTTTCGACTCAAACAAAAACACAATTGCCAATAACACCGTTTTGGACAACGGTGTTATTGGCATAGATATCAGTTTCGACTCAAACAAAAACACAATTGTCAACAACACCGTTTCGGGCCACGTTGCTGTTGGCATATCGTTATCACGTAATTCTGATTCCCACACCGTCGCCAACAACACGATATCAAACAATAGAAGAGGTATCACATCCGGTGGTAGTAACAATGTTATTTCAGGCAATATACTCTTGGCTAATACTGAGTGGGGTATTTACGCTAGTGGTGATGATAATCTGTTCTACCTCAACCGGTTCATCGATAACGAAGGTCAAGCATATGACAGTGGAACCAACCGCTGGGACAATGGAGATCCAGCCGAAGGCGGTGATGGCGGTAACTACTGGTCGGATTATGAAGGAGAAGACAGGGGTGACGGCATCGGTGACACACCGTACGATATAGAGGGAAGTGATAATCAGGATAATTACCCTTGGATAATTCAACAGCCGGATGACGATGACGGTGTTCTGTCAGATTATTTGCTGCCTATACTCATCGTTGTGATCGCAATTGTCTCGATACTCGTGGTGGTTACCATGGCCCGGAAGAGCGGATCAAATTAACTGTGGGGTGTGATAACTGGACGATCTACACAGATAAGCCGCTTTGTGTACTACGCCCTAGAAAAATCAGAAACTGAGTGCTCTCCAATACAGACTCTATTGTTTTCAAGCAAATTCCGAGTTTCGCAAACATAAGAGGATCGGAAAATTGAAAAAGCCGATAAAATACGAAATAATCCGCAGATAACACAATACTCGTATCTATACGAAAATAATATTAACTCCCTGTTTGATACCACCTTATCGATCAGATATAATACACGGAGGATTTAAAATGAGCGGATCGAAAAATGTGGAAAGAATAGAAACATATGTTAAAGGCCTGGACGAAAGCCTCCAGGGCGGAATACCTGTCAACAGTATCGTTCTTCTAGCCGGATCACCAGGCACTATGAAATCCAGCCTGGGCTTTTATATACTATATCACAATGCTTTAGAAAAAGGGAAGAGAGGCGTATACATCTCTCTCGAGGAAAGTCGTGATAGTTTGATAAAGAACATGGCGGGGCTAGGTATGGATTGGGAAAACGTATCCAAAAAGATGAGTATACTGGATCTCGGACTTATCCGTTCTAGGATGAAGGAGCTAGATAAGACCGCCTGGACCGAGGTTTTCAAGATGTATGTAAAGAACCTCCGGAAAAACTTGAAGAACGAATTCCTTGTCATCGATTCGATGGCGGTTCTAGAGACAATGGCCGATTTTAAAGAACCTCGTAAAGATCTGTTCATGTTATACGAATGGCTGAGGAAATTGGATGTTACGGTTTTCCTGGTCCATGAGATGCCAATCAACGAGATATTCTTTACAGATGCCGGAGAAGGGTTTTTGTCAGATGGTATCGTTCACCTGGAACTGCGCAGGGAAAATAACGCTGTAAATCTGTTTTTAAGTGTGTTAAAACTTAGAAAGACCCACCATGCAAGAGACTATTTCCCACTCATATACGATGGAGCCTTCGAGATTGTTAAAGGTTAGAGATGAGGACCTATCAACTGCCACAGGATCAATCCCAGTATAGTGAATGCTAATAGGAGTGATATGCTGTGGACCAATTTTTCCTGTGTATTCTTTTTAAGTGAAAATTTTTCAATAAATGAAGTAACCCCGTCTTTGAACACGTATCCGCCATCAAGAGGTACCGCGGGTAATGCATTAAAAAGGCCCACCATCAGATTGAGCCAGAAGACCCAGTAAAGCGAGTTGGCTAGTATCCAAAATGTAGATGACGGAAGTACACCTATGGGCCCACTAATTTCATATAATGCCGTTAATTCCGACGGCATAGGCGATAGCCCCTGGAAGGGGAATGATATGAAGACAAGTCCTGCGGTTACATAGTCTCCTATACTTCTACTTCCTGCCAGAGGTGTTGCCATGATCCGAGGTATTATATCCGAATCCCAGACGCCCAATCCCATGTAGGCGGTGCCCACTCCCAGATACCCTTTGCCTTTGTATTCATCATGTTTTTGGTTAGGATATATATCTGCGTAAACTTCGTATTTGTCCGAGAGCTTTACATTTTCAGCTGTAAATTCTTGGTACTCATCTCCGTCTCTACGATGATAGACTATCGATATTTCCTGATACGCTTCAGTATCGTCTAGAATGTTCCGGAAGTCGTCTATGTTTTTGATCTCTTCTCCATCTATATTTATCAAGACATCTCCCTCCTCCAGACCGGCTTCATCGCCAGGATAGTCAGTTAGTATAGTAGATATGACCAAGCCCGAGTAGATTTGATAGGTCATCTCATCTCTTTCCTTTATCGTTGTCACATTTACATATTCTCCGGGGGTCACATCTAGTGGCATGAAATCTTCGAGGTTTTCGATACGATGTCCATCTATCTCGATTATCTGTTCTGCCCAGGATACCCCGGCGGTATGTGCAGGGGAGCCGGATACGACCCCATTGACGATCACACCATCCTCCTTGGGCGTTACTGCACCCATGAAGACGGTTGTGAAAAGGATCACACATACCAGGGCAAGGAGTATGTTTGTAGTGGGTCCTACAGAGTATAACCTGTCCCGCTTCAATCGGGGCATCGCTTCCATCTCTTCCTCGTCGGGTTCTACGAAGGCACCCAGGGGTACTACCAGGAAAATAAGTCCCAATGTCTTTATCTTTATTTTCGCCACTCTTGCTAGTATTCCATGAGAGAATTCGTGTACGATTATAGCCGTTGCCAATCCCAAGATACCGTACCAAATCGGTATCAAAGGATTAACCCCGGGTATACCGATTATCAGTCTGGGACTGGGTGCTTGTTCCGAAGGTATATAGGATGCGAGATATGCAGACCACACCACGAGACCCAGCATCAATATCATGCTTACGACGAGTATGACTATACCTATGTTTCCATATATCGTCCAAAAACGGTTTTTCTTCGAAAGACGTTCTATCAAATTCTTACCTCTCTGGGTCTTCCAAAATAAGAAGGGACCGGACATTTCAAGATTGTACTTTTTTAGAAGGCCCTTCTTTTCGAGTACGGTGAAGGCGAATATGAACATACCCATAAAGGCCAGTGCCAATAGTAAGCCTGCTGTGAATCCAAGCATCGATTCACCTATACTCAACCTCTTTATTTATTTTCCTATAGTGCCAGGTGGAAAATCGCTGCCATCACGAAACAGGTAAAAGCAACTACCGATTGAGGTATTAATATCTTGCTCGCCAAAGATCTGTCGTATGAATATGCTATCAATACTTTCGATATGCTGCCGAATGCTAGTGCAAACAGAACAGACGTTATGATGACGGCGAGCTCGATCTCACCGGTAATATAAACGGCTGCAAGTGAAGCAGAGACCGAAGTAGTGGATATAAGACCACCAATGGATACAGCATATATCCCGTAGTTCCCCATGATCGATTGCCCGAGAAATGATGCTACACTGATCATTAAGAACATAAAACCGAACTTCGCCGCAGGGGCGACCGCGAAGGGCGTACCAAGGTCAAGATCAATATGGGTAACATCCATCGTTCTTTTTTTTATTAATCGAACGATGATGATCGAAACAACGAGTAATATCGTCATTGGTATCAGAAAAGATTTTAGAAATATGGCACCGATCAGAATCGTCATCAATACGACATCTTTGAACATCATGGATATATTTGCTAGTATTATGCCCTGAAGGGATGTTTTGCGCATGATAGGATCGGCTCTGGACCTCTGGGAGAGAAAGGCGGTGGTTGCCGCTGAATTGACGATGCCGCCGAGGAAAGAAGAGATCTCTATACCCTTTGATGAGCCAATGGATCTGATGATGAGATAACTGGTAAAAGACATTGTAGAAACGAATATTATCATCATCAAGGTTTTCACCGGATCTAATAGTTTACCCGGTCCAACCAAAGGATGGACATCTCCAACGGTGTATGCAAGTGGAAGAAGTATAACCAGTATGATAAGGAAATGTAGTGCGCTTGCAATCTCCTCATGAGTGAGTAAACCAGCAAAATAATGTGTCTTCTCTTTTACCATCATTATCGACAGGCAGATCGATGTGATGCCAAGAGATTCTATTACATATCCCTGTCCGGACATTATACCTATGGTAAATGATATTACAAGGGCAACGTTGGTTGTCATCCCGGGCGTAGCTTTCTTTTCATTGGTATCCGGAAAGGTGAATAATAGTATCAGGACGAAAACTATGGAAAGTATGATAAGAGAATGATAGGAGGAGGTAAACATAAGGATAAAGCCGAGAAAACTTATCAATGTGAATAAAGGAATACCCAAAATCTTCTTTTTATCTTCCCGCCTGGCATGGATATCCCTCTCCATTCCCAATAAGAATCCCGCGCCGAGGGCAACAATAAGTCGGGCCACCATCAGTAATGAGTAATCCATGATATCTCATGGTAGATGAACTAAAACTATTTTCGGTGCTTTCCTAGGGAACATATATATACAGGTGCTATTAGAGTAAATCATGTTCTCGTACGTCTTGGCATTCCTGGTGATGCTAAATCCCTTCGCCCTCTTCGTTTACGTGAAGAACGTCAGGGAAAAACTTTCCGACATTGATTACTATCGTGTGCTTATCAAAGCAAATGTTCAGTCCTTTATCATATACTCTATATTTGCAGTGACCGGTGGATTTTTGTTCGCCCACGTATTCCGCATAAACTTCGAATCCTTCCGCATCTTCGGTGGCATAGTTCTTTTTGCTCTGGGGTTGGTGATCATAATCCAGGGTCGGAAGTCCGTGATAACTCTCAAAGGCAGTCTTGACGATATCGCTTCCGAGGTTGCCATACCGTTCATCGTGGGTCCCGGCTCCATAACCGTGATCATAATCATAGGTAACGAATTCCCCACGCCCTTCGATGTGGGCATCATCGCCCTTGCCATGATAATAAATTTTTACATAGTGTATGTTCTCTCTTTAATGCGTAAAAGATTGCTCCACGAACACGCAAGGAAAAATTTCGATAAAAAATTAGGTGTGTACCTAAGGTTAAACGGCTTCTTTATCGGTTCCATAGGCGTTAACATGATAATTACAGGTGTCAACAATATTTATCTGGGATAGGGCGATGAGAATATGTACCGGTATTTTAGTATTATTATCACTTTACTGAATAAGGAACGATGTTGGAAATGAGGCGATCAATATAAGCAAAATATCTTTGCTGGATCGGAAGGCGAAAGATGGATACAAGATGGTACTGACCACAGACAGAACACTCGCACCCGATTACAACGGCCGCCAAATCCAGCTGTCACAATACATGCAGAGGATGTTCTTCGGTACGGTGCCGGCGGAATATTACCCGAATCGGAGAAACCGCTGACGACGTGATGAAAACCATCAAGCTACCGGACGACCTTGATGAACACGGATTCTTCGCAGTACCATTTATGTTCGTACCACTAGGTGGTGCAAATGTAAAAAATTTCTTTACCATGAAAGATATGCTGTCGGAACATTGGCAGCTGCTTGCCAAGTGTATCAAAAAAGATATGAATCCGGTACCAAAACTCATAAAAGACCTTGCCGTCCTTGACGACGTAGGCAATCTGAAGACCTATTGTTTTCTGTTCATGAGGTATGTGATGGAGAAACGACTAGAAACTCCCATACGTATCGTGGAACAGGGCTATAACACCTTGGAGAACTGGCGAACGGATTGACAGGTGAATCGCAATCTTTATTATAGATAAGTATGTCCTTCGCACAAATGGAGCTGCTAAGATGTATGAAGTAAGATTCCACGGACGCGGGGGACAAGGAGCGGTAACCGCTGCAAACACCCTCGCCGATGCCGCATTCAGGGAAGGCAAAGACGTACAAGCATTCCCCATGTTCGGTGTCGAGAGAAGGGGTGCACCCGTCAATGCCTTCACAAGGATTGATGAAAAGAAAATAGACTTGAAGACCCAGATATACAAACCGGATGTAGTGGTGGTTCTGGACGTCAGTTTACTAGATGTTGTGGATGTGACGAAAGGATTAAAATCCGGGGGTATATTGATACTCAACAGTTCAAAAGAACCGGATGCCTTTGATTACGGTGACGCCGAAGTATATACCGTTGATGCTACGTCCGTTGCCGTGGCGAACGGTCTTGGAACTGAAACTAATCCCATAGTCAATACGGCTATATTGGGTGCTTATTCAAGGGTGGTAGGCAATGTTAAATTAGAATCCATACTCGAAGCTATCGCCGTAAATGTACCGGTAAAGATAGAGAATAACCAAAAGGCCGCGGAAGAGGCCTACGACAAGGTAGAAGGTGTGTAATAAAATGACGGTAAAGATAACAATAGGTGCGATAAATAAGGAACACGGTAGTTCAAAGAAATACAAAACGGGCGGATGGAGGACGGTGTGCCCGATAGTTGATCTCGAAAAATGTATAAGCTGTTACAGGTGCTACGATTACTGTCCGGACGCAGCTATCAAGAAGATCGAAGAAGGCATAGAGTTCGACCTTGATTACTGCAAGGGATGTGGTATCTGTGCAAAGGAATGTCCTGTGGATGCGATTGAGATGGTAAAGGAGGAGAAGTGATAGCATGGGAGAACAAAGATCCATGACCATAAAAGGCAACATGGCCACTGCAATGGGTGCAAAGCTGTGCAGACCGAATGTGATACCCGCATACCCGATAACTCCTTCCACATTATTCCCGGAGAAGATGTCGGAATTTATCGCAGACGGCGAGTTGGATGCTAGCATGATCAACGTAGAAAGTGAACATTCTGCCATGAGTGCCTGTATCGGTGCATCCTCTACAGGTGCAAGAGTGGTAACGGCATCGGCATCGCAGGGTGTAGCTCTCATGCACGAGATGCTTTTCATTGCCGCTGGCATGCGCCTACCTATAGTCATGGCTGTAGGTAATCGGGCATTATCCGCACCCATCAATATCTGGTGCGACCATCAAGATACCATCGCATCAAGGGACAGCGGTTGTCTGCAGTTCTACGCGGAGGACAACCAGGAGGGTCTCGATCTGATGATCAACGCCTTCAGGATAGGTGAGGATGAACGAGTTCTTCTCCCTGTTATCGTAGGGATAGACGCATTCGTCCTGACCCATACCATCGAAGGGGTAAAAGTACCGGCGCAGGAAGATGTTGACGATTTCCTTCCACCTTACAAGCCAAAACATGGCACTCTTGATCACAAGGAACCCGCTACCTTCGGTTCATTCGCACCTCCCGAGTACTATCAGGAATTCAAGTACGAGCAGACCAAGGCCATGGAGGATAGCAGAGATGTGATCGACGAAGTATTTGCAGATTACGCTAAAAGGTTCGGCAGAGAGTACAAAAAGGTAAGTACATATCAGTGCAAGGATGCGGATGTGATCCTACTGACCATGGGTTCCATGTCTGGTACGGCCCGGGAAGCGGTAAAAAAGATGAGGAAGGAAGGAAAGAAGGTGGGTTTAGCGAAGCTCACAGTTTACAGACCTTTCCCGATGTCTGAGCTCAAGGATATTTTGTCTACGGCAAAAGGTGTAGCCGTAATAGAACGAAATATCTCACCTGGATCAACCGGTGCTGTTTTTGCAGAGCTTGCAGGTACTTTTGTGAACGACGATAAGCGACCACTGCTGAAGGATTTTATCACCGGTCTAGGAGGTCGGGACACGCTAGTGGGGACCTTCGAAGAGATATACGACAAGACCATAGAAGTGATCGAAACAGGCGAAGTTAAACTGCCAGTTGAATGGGTAGCGATGAATGATGAGGTAAGGTGATCTTGATGACTGAAAAAGAAGATATGGAACTATTTGCACCGGGACACAGAGCATGTGCAGGCTGCGGAGAGGGAACCGCCGTAAGACAGATACTCAAGGTAGCAGGACCAAATACTATCGCTACAATATGCACGGGCTGTCTTGAGGTGGTTTCTACGGGTTACCCGGAAACCGCATGGGAGATACCACTGATACACGCTGCATTCGAGAACTCGGCTTCAGTTGCTTCAGGTGTCGAAGTCGCTCTGAAAGAGCTTGGTAAGAAAGAAGGTGTCAACGTACTTGCCTTCGGCGGAGACGGCGGCACCTTCGATATCGGCTTACAGGCACTCTCCGGCATGTTGGAGCGGGGCCACGATATAACATATATCTGTCTTGACAACGAAGCTTACATGAACACCGGCATCCAAAGATGCAGTTCTACACCCTATGGTGCCAGCACCACGACCTCTCCTGCCGGAAAATACAGCATAGGTGAGTCAAAACAAAAGAAACCGATAGCGGCTATATGTGCAGCTCACGGCATACCCTACACTGCAACGGCAAATATCGCATACATCAACGATCTAAAGAAGAAGGTCAAAAGGGCCATAGAAACGGAAGGACCGTCTTTTCTGCATATCTTCGCACCCTGTCCTACGGGCTGGAGGCACGGAAGTGACGAGACCATCGAGATAGGCAGACTTGCCGTAGAAACTGGTGTCTTTGTACTGTGGGAGGCGGTAGATGGTGACATATGCAACCTCAATGTAACCGTCAAGCCCAAGAAGAGAAAACCGGTGGAGGATTACCTGAAGAGACAGAAGCGTTTCGCTCACCTCACTGAAGAGGACATAGCAAAGATACAATCTGAAGTAGATGAAAAATGCGATAGGTACGGCCTACCGAAAAGAGAGTAATCATATATAGCATATGCTGTGTTCCTTTTCAAGGCTATCCGAAGGCGTGTTCAGTCCGTGGTTTCCATATAGAACATTATATCTAAACCGTTCAGTGTCGCATGGATTTTATCAGCAAACCATATAGCTTCCTGGACACTTGCGCCGTCGTTCCATTTGTATACCATATCGTATTCGCCCTTCTGGGGTTCGAATCCCAAACCGTAGAGTATATCTACGGCCTTTGATGGTTTTACTCCTTCGCTGCTGAATATCAGCTTTAGATAGGTCTTCATGACTACCGATCATCACTAAGTGTTCTGGGTTATTAATCTTTATGCTATTTTTTGAATCCCTTGGCGATAACGTACATCTCCGTACTACTATCTCGAGATGCCTTTGGTGAACTGCATCTTACATCTTTAAAGTGTTTCTTGAGTTCGGAGAGATAGTCGTAAAAATCATCACCCTGTAGTATCTTAACCACCAGGGTTCCCCCGGTATTCAATGCTTTCATGCAAAATTCCAATGCACAAGAAGCAAGATATGCAGACCTTGCTTGATCAAGGTCGTGGTTGCCGCTGAATTTGGGTGCCATGTCGGATAGTACTACGTTCACACCATCGGTGATGTTCACTATACGAAAAACCGTCTCATCTTCAGTTAGATCCCCTCTGTAGCATGATACACCGGGTATCTCGGTCATATGTTCCAGATCGATGGCAGTGACATTTCCCCCGCCTACCTGCTCAACCGCGTATTGACTCCAACCACCGGGTGCCGCACCAAGGTCGATCACTTTATCACCATCTTTGAATATGCTGAATTTTCTGTCCAGCTGTTTCAATTTATATACCGCCCTTGAGCGATATCCCTCTTTCTTCGCTTTCTTATAGTATCCATCTTTGTGTTTATATGCACTCATAACTAATGTCACATTGTAGGCTTCAGTAAATAAAATTTTACCACCTTGATCGGCACGGATAACATGGTGTATTATCTTGAAAAAATTTCGTCAAGATTTAAGTAGCTCTTTTCATACTCCTTTTATGGGACTATCTAACGAAGACGTCCAATCAATAATTGCATACGAAGTAAAACATGGATTGTCCACTAGTTACGCAGCTAAGAAGTACAATGTCTCACGACGTCGAATTCAACAGATAATCTTGAGTTTATAAGAAGAGGTTTTTAGAGACCTAGCCAGTAGGTTTTTTTCCTGT
>CAZAMQ010000007.1:0-55074 GCA_964486225.1 uncultured Thermoplasmata archaeon
TGTAGATGGGATTCAATATAAAAGTTATCTACGTTTTCTACTCTCCGAAGTACTGCCTAAACCGCAAAAAACATCGCCGGAGCACTCTCGCCGGACAACGAAGGTTACATAAAAGTCGAGGTCAGCGGTAAAGAAATTCACTGTACTGCAGAGGCTGATTCATCAATGAAATTGCTGCATACCTTAGATGATTTTCTGGCATGCGTCTCTGTAGCAGAGGATACCGTCAAAAAAGTCGATTAATTCCCACGGTTAAGATATCTGATTATATATCCGGCTATCTTGTTTCGCATCATCTTAGATTCGACGTCGGTCAGCTCCTCGACCATCTTCTTGTTGTGTTCGTAATCGTTTGAACTGAGTTCCTCTGGATACTTTTGAACGAGTTCTATGGCAACTCTCTTTATGTATGTCGGTCTTATGTTTCCCATGGTATTCCTCGTGGGCGTTAAGGTGCCGAAGAGATTACTTCATTAATATAAAGATTGTTGTTCATCTTCTCCTTTAATCATATATATCATCCTACAAAAATCGGTCTTTTATCCAAAGAACGTGGTAGGGGAAGTCCACGATACGGTTGTTCTCCTTGTTCCTTTTTGAGGATATCCTTAAGTTCGTCCAGGGACATATTAACCTGTTTTGCTTCCCCCCGTATCCTCACGGCCAAAGTACCTTCTGATATCTCCTTATCGCCTATAACAACGATATAGGGTATCCATTCTTTTTCCGCTTCCCGTATCTTACGACCTACTGTTCTGTCTGTATCGTCTATGTCCGCCCTAACATTCTCGAATCTGTCAGCTAGATCTTCCACATATTCTATATGCTCTTCCGATACTGAGATAAACCTGAGCTGAGTAGGTGCAAGCCAGTACGGAAAAGAAGGTTTTTCGCCCAAGGGTCCCGCCATGGCCGCCTTCTCCAGTATGGAAAACATCACACGCTCTATAGCACCGCTCGGTGAGAGATGAAGAATTATGGGATGCCTTTCTTTCCCGTCTTCGTTCACGTAGGTTATACCATATCTTTCACCGTTTTCAACGTCTATCTGATCGGTTACCAATGCACTTGCCCTTCCCGATCCATCTATGAAGTTGAATTCGTATTTCATGATGAAATAGAAAAATCTCTGGTCCCATATCTCCAGTAAACCGGGTTTACCGTAGTACTTTACAATGGCTACCAGATGCTCTCTGTTCTCTTCGTAGAACTCTCGAGTACATCTTATAACTAGTTCAAGTTCTTCAGGTATATCCAGTCCGATACTGTCTACAATGGACATAGCTAGATTCATCCGAACAAGCATCTCTTTCTTAGCATCGTCCATGTGGGCGCACAATGCGTGAGAATCTGGCATGGTAAAGGCCCTCAATCTTCTGAGTCCCGTCAACTCACCTCTTTGCTCCACCCGGAAAGAGTATTTGGTAAGCTCGTAAAGTCTTAATGGAAGGTTACGATAAGAAATAGTCATGTCGTGCGCCATGAGAAACTGCCCGAAGCAAGCTGCAAATCGAAGAAATACTTCCTTGTCCGGAGTTTCGATGTTGTACTGCCTGGCCGGGAATCTATGTAGATAACTTTTCAGTGTCGGATGGTTCATATCGTACATTATGGGAGACTCAATCTCCATGGCTCCGTACTCTCTGACTTTCCGGCTTACGTGGTCCTCCAGCAAGCCTTTGATCATGCGACCTTTAGGATAATACCTTAAATTGCCCGGATCGGAACCGGGTTCGTAATCCACCAGTTCGTGTCTTTTCATCAAACTTATATGTGGCGGTTCTTCACCTGTGCTCTTACTTTCTCCTATTTCATATCTTACCATGTCTTCGAGATTTTTATTTTCAGAGAAATTATAGCCTTTTATATTACCCTTCTCAATCTCGATTTCGTTGATCTTCCCGTCCGTATCTATGATCGCCCATGTGGATTCCAGTGTGTCCTCGGCCATCAGTGCTTTGGAAGTTACTTCTCCTTTCTTTCCTTCAGGAACTATTTCCCTAGAGAGCTCCGAAAGTGGATGGCCCTTGCAGCTCAACTGAAAGGCTTTGTACCAGCCGAAGGGTGAGCGTTTGACTGTATAATAATTAACGAGTTCTCCCTCAAGTCCTTTCATCACTTCGACAGCGGTCTTCGGGTCTGAAAGGTTCGGACTCAGATGGGCGTAGGGATACAGCATTATCCGGTCGACACTCACCTTTTCTGCAGTATCACGGATCACTTCTGCGCCCTCCCTTACTACTTCTTTTACTCTTCCTTCGTCGGATTTCTCCACTGATGTGAAAACAGAAAGACATTCCTCCATAGCCCCTTTTCTCATGTCGTCATCGATATCTTCTGCTACCGGGGTTTTATTCTTTACCTGGTATCTTAGATAATCTGAATGTATCAACAGTACCTTCATAGGATCACCAAGGCATCGATGGTCATGGGTATCATGTATCTTATAAGGAACATTCCGAAAAGCACGCCCAGTAGAAATGCTATGATTATATACCCTGTAACGTTCCTTTGTTCATCTTTAAATCTAATCATTCTTCTGTTCCATTCCAGTAACTTAACTCCTTCATCCAGTCCGCTCATCTTATCAATCCTCTTCATCCGTATTTGTTCTAGCTAGCATGATCAGTCCCGAACAACTTTCGCACGCTTTAAATCCACGTTCCCAACAGTTCTTTCTGCAGACCCATCGACCGCAGAACCCGCATTGTATAATATCTTCTCGCTCTTTGATACCTTGACACAGGTCGCAAGTGTATCGATCCATTGACTCCAGGTCTTCTTCGGGCTTACTCCCAGGTTCTCTAACTCTTGCTACCGCCTTTAAAACCTTATGGAAAGGATCATCTCGAGCCATATACTAGGATAGAAGATATTACATTAAAACTTTTACCTATGTGTGTAAGAACTACCACCTGGTCTAAAAACCATATTACATACTAAAAAAGTATCATTCGATCTTGTAGCGTAAAAAGGCTCCTAGACCGCCCAGAGCCTTTAACTTTTCTCCTCCCTCGTGACCACTTCCTATGACAACCACTTCTCCTCCTAGTTCTTCCACCTTCTTCATCAATCTTTCGTTTTTTTCGTCTCTCACCTCGGTATCGAGAATGATCAATTTTTCTATCGCGCCCATCTCGACCGCACGAGCTACAGATTCGCCGCCGTATGTGTAGGCGCCGTCCTTTTTGATCTCCGTGAGAATATCCTCAACCAATCCGGATTCGAAAGATACTCTATGACCTTCTAGGGTTGATCTCTCCCTGCCAGTCTTCAGCACTTCGTGGATTCCGGTAAGGCCGCCAACACCGGTAGGTATGACCTCGGCGTATTCCACGATATCCGGGTGATGCCTTTTCGCATACCCGAAAAAATCCTCTTTGATGAAACCCGGCCCAAGGATGACCAGGGGTGAACCGGGGGTAATGGTATTCTTAATCACTTTTATTATCTCCTCGAAGAATTCTTCGCTGCTCATACCCTCGCTATCGTACATCTTACCACCCATATTGGGAGACAGATGGGCCATCTCTTTGACACCGTACTGACGCAGTATGGCGACGACGGCATCGTTCTGTTCAAGTGCAACAAAAGTGATGATCGGCTTCTCTCCTGCCTCAACCGCCTCTTTCAAACGGTTCAGCTCGTGCTCCTGCCAACCTTCCTTTTTTATGGTTAATTCGTCACCTGTTGTCAAGTTCAAAGTATGATAAGAACCTAGGTCCTGTGGACCTTCGATTATTACACCAAGTACTCTAAGCCTATCTGTGAAATCGTGGAACTCAACTTTCTCAACCTCTATATCCAGCCACATAGGCTTCTTCTCACCCCTTTCCGATCTTAACTTATCTGACTGAGTTTCCTCTCTTCGGTGAGTGAAGGATGAGATGATGTCACCGGGAACGATTATGTTTTTAAGATGCCACAGATCGTCCAGATTATCTATCCTGAGCTTGATGATGCCCTTGCGTCTATCTTGATGGATTATTTTCATGAACTACTGCCTATGGACAAGGGTATAAATAATATTGTCTAACTAAAGTATCTCCCAATCATCTCCGTCAAGGGAGCTGTGGTGTTTAACCGGTCTTTTTGGTAATTGTGATTCGAAGAAGCTAGGTGATCGTTGAGTATCTTTTTTTGATGCCGCTTCGGACTGCCCGGGTGCTTTATTCGACTTTACCCGAACTTTTCTCATATCTTGCAGTCTCCGCCTCGAATTTAACGCCGCCCTGCGCTGTTCGGATTTACCCCGGTATGCTCCCGTTGCAGCAGACGGTTGGTGTGACGTAACCCAGGGCACGTTTATCATTATATTTGGACTCTCCTTTTTTTCGGCACGTAATATCTCCCTTTCCTTGTCAACGGTTATTATACCGCCGATGTATGCGAAGACGGCCGTGAGTATGTAGCTGTTAGGTGAATATGGTAATCCTCCTAGTACCGACGTGAAGAATGAACTCCAGTATAGTTCCATGAACGTTGCGTATGGCGCAAGTACCTCTATCTCGGATATCATAACAAAAATGGAAGCAGGTGCAATAAGTGTGCCTGACACTGAAGCAGGGAGTAAAGCATGATTTATCATGTAATATGCAACTGCGACGACGATCAATCCGACTATAGCTGCTAACAATCCCTTCTTTGGTCCGCCGGTTCTCCGGCCACCTACGTATCCGGCCAGCATAGGACCGAAGAGTGGGAGCCACCATAATAACGCAGAGAGTATGATTATATACTTCACACCGCTCCAGAAATCATATGTAACTGTTCCGAACTCCTTGATCTTATGACCAAAAGTATCGGGTTCAGTTCCCGCTTGACTGTTTATACGTATAACCCCTTGGTCTAAAAGCCGCTTTGTGATGGGGTCTATCTCGTCTTTCTTTTCCTTTTTCCTTCTGAAGAGCATCCTATCCCGGTCCGATTAAAGTCAGACAAAATGTCTGACAGATATAATAGCGACTTATGACTATTTAAGTTTTTTGTCTGTCAGACTGATTGATTCGAGATAGTACCTCATCTACCTCTTCCAGATGTTTAGTACCTAGATATTCAGCACTTTTATTATCCTTTGCCTCGGAGTATATTCTTACCTTTGGCTCGGTTCCAGACGGTCTTATCAACACCCATCCCTCATCGTAGTATATCTTAAACCCGTCGGTATCGTCGTAATCCCGTTCTTTGTAAAATGACTTTAACTCCTCCATTAACTGTTTC
Source organism: uncultured Thermoplasmata archaeon (assembly GCA_964486225.1). GTDB lineage: Archaea > Thermoplasmatota > Thermoplasmata > Halarchaeoplasmatales > Halarchaeoplasmataceae > Haladaptatiplasma. Next base: position 5,221 of record CAZAMQ010000007.1, read on the forward strand.
TTTAACCCTTCGGCACATTCCACACCCCTCTTGTCAAGGGAATACTGGGCTAATGAATCTACAAGGCTCGATAGAGGACCTTTTTTTGCAACGAGTTCGACTACCTTAGCGGCTGTCATACCGGCATCCCTACAGTATTGATGGTCTGCAAATATCAGTCCGCCGTTCTCCTCACCGCCGAAGATAGCTTCACGTTTTATCATCTCCCTTGCAACTATAGGTGAGCCAACCGCCGTGTATATCAGTGTTCCACCTCCTTCTTCCACAACATCCTTAACGCTGCTGGAAGAGCTTACTGGAGTGACCACTGTGCCGCCTCCGTGTTTCTCTACCTCATTCTTTGCTATCAAAGTGAGTGTCCTGTCTCCGTGAAGGAATCTTCCATTTTCATCTATGAAGATGGCCCTATCGGCATCACCATCGTTTGCTATACCCAAATCCGCATCGGTTTCCTTAACCATGGATATGAGGTCTTGTAGATTTCTTTCAATAGGCTCACTTTCGTGACCGGGAAAAGTACCGTCAGGTTGTGCGTTCAATGTGATTACCGTACATCCGAGATCTCTCAATATAACAGGTGTGCTGTACGCGCCTACTCCGTTGGCGCAGTCTACGATCACCTTGAGTTTACCGTTTTTGATTATATCACGATCGACTCCGGTGATAACTGCTTGGTTGTACCTTACGATACCGTCGTCTGACGAAAATCTTCCCACACTCTTCCAATCTACCGTCTTGAATTCATGTGAGAAATAAAGCTTTTCTATCTCCTCTTCCTTCCATCTTACCAGTTCAGTACCATCGCCATCTATACACTTTATTCCGTTGAATTTTGGTGGGTTATGGGAAGCGGTTATCCCCACACCCAATTCTGCCTTTTTTTTGGTGTACATCTGTAGTGCGGGTGTAGGTACTTCACCTATATCGATGACGTCACATCCCGTAGCCATGAGTCCTGAGGCTACCGCACTCTTCAACATATGATTTGATAGCCTGGTATCCGTGCCGATGGTCGCAGTTCCTCCATTGAGCCATGTGCCGATAGCTTTGGACAATCGTAGTGCAATATCAACGTTCATGTCCTCGTTGATCACACCTCTTACGCCGTTGGTACCAAATAGTCGTTTCATTGTTCTTCCCCTAGCTTTTTATCCATGTACACCTCTCCTTTTTCAAGGTATATATCATCCGATATCAGAGATTTTATTACCTTAACATTCTTTTCTACAATAACATCATATCCGATTATACTGTTCTTTATAATGCATCCCTCGTCTATCTCAACACCGTCGAATATAATCGAATTGGATATCTCGGATCCCTCTATGGTGCAGTCCATACCGACTGATACGTATTCACCGGGCTCGCCGTCAACATAACTGCGCTCACCCAGTATATATTTAACTCCGTGCTCTTTGAAATGTTCGTCGAGAAGTATCCTATTCGCTTTTAACAAGCTAGATGGTCTGCCGCAGTCAACCCAGTAACCTTGGAAGTTAAAACCGTAGAATCCTCTTGGTATAAGTTTGGGGAATATCTCACGTTCCAGGGATACCTTTTTACCTTCGGGTATCAGGTCAAGTACCTTGAGTTCGAGTATGTAATGGCCGGCGTTGATTGTGTTGGAAAAAGCCTCCCAGGGTTCCGGTTTTTCCTGGAATTTTAGTATCCTGTAATCGTCGTCAAGAGCGAATATACCGAACTCTTCGGGATTCTTGACTTCCCAAGCTGATATGGCTCCAACGGCTTCTTCCTTCGAACGATAAAATTCGATGTAATCACATAAGTTAATACTTGAGATTATATCGGCGTTGATAACGAAAAACGTATCCGTTAAGTACTCTTCTATATTTTTTACAGCCCCTCCCGTACCCAGCGGTTCCGGTTCGTCAACTATATTTATCTCTTTTTCCGGAACCGTATCCCGGAAGTAGTCTCTTAGCATCTCTATCTTGTAGTTTGCGGCGATTATTACTTCGTCCACTTCGTCAGGGAGCGAATCTATCACGTGCTGTATCAAGGGTTTGTTAATTATCGGTAGTAAAGGCTTCGGCGTGGTATAGGTCAAAGGCCTCATTCGAGTCCCGAAACCTCCGGAAAGAATTACTGCTTGCATAATGAAAATGTATCGGCAATGGTGTAATAAAGATTACTATATGAACCTCATCCTCAACTCGTACTCCCCGTATCCCCTCTTCTTGTCTATGTCGTATCCCATCTTCTCGAATACCCTCAGCATCTTCTTGTTCTCCGCAAGCACTTCTGCGGTGAAGCCGTAAAGACCATGGTTCTTAGCGATAGTAGTCAAATATTCGAGCAAGACCGTACCGATACCGAGACCATGGTATTCGTCCCTAATCATTATCGATACCTCCGCTACGTTCTGTCCCTCTTTTATGCGGTAATCCGCTTCTCCTACCATCCTGTCCGGCCCCTCCACCTCCGGATCGATGACAACGATGGCCATCTCTTTGTTATAGTTTAGCTGTACGAAGTCCTGCCTTCTCTCATGGGGCATGTCCTTCCTTTGACTCATGAACCTACGATACCTACTCTTTTCCGACAAAGCATAGAAGAGGTCTTTCAGCAGTTCTTCGTCTGTAGGTTTCATCGGTCGGATAAGGTATTCCTTACCTTCTATTTCACGGATGACCTCCAGTTCCTCCGGATACCTTCCCTCTTCACCCATCACTAGTATCTGATCTTTGAATACAAGGTTGCGTTCCTTTGCCTCCTTCAACAGTTGTTCCCTAAATTTCGGATGGGCGATATTTATCAGTTCCATGGCACGTTCACGTATGTTCTTACCATGTAGATACGCGATACCGTATTCGGTGACAACATACTGTACGTCACCCCTTGTGGTCACCACGCCCGCTCCTTCGTTAAGATGAGATACGATCTTGGATACGGTTCCTTCTTGTGCCGTGGAGGACAGGGCTATTATCGATTTACCGCCTTTACCATAGGACGCCCCTCGCATGAAGTCAGCATGGCCGCCGATACCGCTGTAGAAACTGTATCCCAGGGAATCTGCGCAGACTTGACCGGTCAGATCCACTTGAAGAGCGGTGTTTATAGCGGTCATCTTGTAATTCTGAGCGATGGTAAATGGGTCATTGGTGTAATCTGTGGGCCTTAACTCGATGGCAGGATTATCGTCAACAAAATCGTAGAGTGTTTTAGTTCCCATGAGGAAAGATGCTACGCTTTTACCGGGGTTGATCGTCTTCTTCCGGTTGTTCACCACTCCCTTTTCTATGAGATTAGCCAGATCCTCGGAGAGCATCTCAGTATGTATACCAAGGTTTTCCTTTTGGTCTAGATGTTCCATGATCGCGTTGGGGATATTACCGTATCCGATCTGCAGAGTGGCACCGTCCTCGATCAATGTGGACACGTGTTTAGCGATATCCTTTGCGGTTTCGCCGGTCGTCACCGGTTCGAATTCCAGTAATTCCTCCTCTTTGAAAACATGGTAGTCGATATCATTCACATTTATGAATGTGTCACCGTGTACTCGGGGCATCTGAGGATTTACCTGTGCGATCACCATCTTCGAGTTTTCGACGGCGGCTTTGATTATGTCAACGGCCACCCCGAGACTCACCCAGCCGTGCTCATCAGGCGGTGACACCTGTATGAGCGATACGTCCAGAGGTACTCTTTCGGTTTTGAACAATTTGGGTATGTCTTTCATGAAAATGGGCGTGTAATCCGCAGTTCCTTTTGCAACAGCATCTCTGGTATTGTCATCGACGAAGAATGCATTGTGTCTGAATCTGTCTTTGTATTTGTCTTCAGTATAAGGAGCAACACCAAGTGTCTGTATGTGAAATATCTCCGTATCGTAGAACTGACCGGCCAGCTCCGCTAACTGCTTGACCAGATATTGTGGCTCTGCGGCTCCGGAACCCACGAATACCCGTTCACCTCTTCCGATATTTCCTAGGGCCTTTTCCGCATCGACGTAGTCAACCTCGTATGGCATATTGATTACCAGATATAGGAGAAGCGAAGGATTACTTAAGGTTTGTTGGTTGGTAAGAGTGGTCATAGGAGAAATTTCGTAGTTCCTACAACCTATTATGTATGGCTATAACGTCACCAAAAGTATAATATTCTTATATCGCCTTAGTAAAAACCATGACCTTGAAAAAGAACCTGAACGTTAGGATAACGGAGAAACAGTACGACGAATTGGGGTTATCGGTCCAAAGGTGAGATGATATGTGCGAATCGAAAGATTTTTGGGAAAGCCGTTTTAAAGCAGTAGACCTGGAAACTTACGATTTTTCAAAAAGTAAGCCAGATCAGTTCCTTGCAGATTTCTGTGAAGAGTACTTAGACGATGGCGATAATGTTCTTGATCTGGGTTGTGGTGGAGGACGAAACGCTCATTATTTGGCAAAACAAGGATATACGGTATATGGTTTGGATATAGCGATGGGGGCCATCGATGTGTGCAAGTTCAGATTCGACAAATTCAATCTGTCCGGCACATTCAAGCAGGGCACTTTTGATGATATCCCCTTTCCTGATGATACATTCGCAGCCGTAGTTTGTATCGCTGCATTTGACCATGTTACTTTTGATGAAGCCCATGAATCGATCCAAGAGATTCGACGTGTATTATCCGAGGATGGAGTAATATTAATGACATTCGATCCCCCACATACAGACGAAGATATAATAGATGAAACGGAAATCTTACCAGACGGAACATTGAGATTTATACGCGGCGATCAAAAAGGAATGTTATTTCACAGGTACAAAGATGAAGAGATCAAGGAATTACTCGGTGAAGAAAATATTATCTCGTTCGATCATGATGAAAACGGAAATAGGATAATCGTTAGTGAATGATGTTCTGTATTATCGGGAAAGTTATGTAAAACCAGCTCAACATTTTACACTACTTCCACAACAAAAAGATTATATTGTTGTGTTGCACTAGTAACACATATGACAACAAAAACTAAAACTCTTAATGTTAGAGTTACGGAGAGTCAATATGACGAGTTAGAGGAACTCGTTGAGAGGGGCGAATATACCTCTAAAGATGAATACATACGGGAACTGCTCAGAAACCATGAAGCTCACCGGGTAGCGACCTCGCGCTTATCCTAAGTCATACTTGATCAAAAATCTAGCTCATCCACCCCTTCATCTGATGCTTCGCTGGTCTCGACTTGTTCGCCATCTAAGGAGGAACTTTCTGAATAAGATTCCTGGTACGGCTCTTCTTCCGTATAATACTCTTCCTTGGAACCTTTTTTCTTTATCGCTACCACTAACAGTATGATCACGATCATTATCGCGGCTAATAGCAGCAACCACCAGAGCATATCTCCGTATTCGTCATCCTCCTTGTCGGTTACGGTCACCTGGAGGGTATCCTCGTCCGTGTTCCCTGCAGCGTCTTCCACGACTAACCTGATGGTATAGGTTCCTGCATTCTCAAAGGTGTAGCTCACGGTAACACCGTCATGCTCTTCTCCGTCGATGGTCCAGGTATAACTTACTATACCCACATTATCAGTTGAATCGCTTCCGTCGAAGTTCACCGTTTCACCAACGCTGATGGAAGTCCTATCAGCCCTTGCAACAGCTACGGGAGGTTCAGTATCCTCAGCCGGCATAGTGGTGAAACTCCAGGTGGCCGACTGCGTTGTATCCTGTCCATCATCAGCCACGGCGTACCATTCATAGGTTGTATTGAGTGAAAGCCCGGACCAAGTTACCGATGCAGTAGAGCCGCTAGCAACGCCCGTAGCGGTGCCTATCACACTGTCATCAGATGCATTGTAGAACGTCACGTTCATAGCATCTCCGTCGGGGTCTGAGACATCAACGGTCAGTAAAGGAGATGTGCTCACATCCACCGCTCCATCCGCAGGAGACGGATATGTAGGCGTATCCGGTGCATGATTTGCATCGGTAGTCGTGAAACTCCATGTGGCCGACTGCGTTGTATCCTGTCCGTCGTCAGCCACGGCGTACCATTCATAGGTTGTATTGAGTGAAAGCCCGGACCAAGTTACCGATGCGGTGGAGCCGCTGGCTACGCCCATAACGGTACCTATCACACTGTCATCAGATGCATTGTAGAACGTCACGTCCATAGCATCTCCGTCGGAGTCCGAAACATCAACAGAAAGAGTGGGTGTGGTGCTCACATCCACAGCTCCGTCTGCGGGAGACGGGTCCGTAGGCGCATTCGGTGCATGATTTGCATCGGTAGTCGTGAAACTCCATGTAGCCGACGCCGTGGTCTCACTGCCGTCATCAGCCACGGCGTACCATTCATACATAGAACCCAGTAGAAGCCCGGACCACGTTACCGATGCAGTGGAGCCGCTGGCAACGCCCGTAGCGGTGCCTATCAGATCGTCATTCGAAGCATCGTAGAAAGTAACATCCATGGCATCTCCGTCAGGGTCCGAAACATCAACGGTCAGTAAGGGTGACGTGCTCACATCCACAGCACCGTCCGCGGGAGACGGGTTAGAGGGAGCGTCCGGCGGATCATTCAGTTCCATGATAGTTACCATTATATCCTGTTGATACACCAAATGTTCGTTGCAGTTCATCATGTTGAGCTCGATAGTACCGGTTCCATGCTGGTCGGGCTGCGGCGTGATCTCCAAATTCCCATCTATCACCTCGGCTGTGAAGAGTGAAGGATCCGAGCTGGTGGCATCCCACTGAGGGTCGTCAACAAAGATAGTCTGGATATTGTGCATCCATCCTAAGGTTTCACCGGTTTCTGCATCGTAATCCGCATAACCCAAGACACCGTTATAGGTTATGGTATCATCAACGGTCAAATTGATGCCCAGGTATTTGGCGTGCCCGCCTCTCCAACGTATATCGACGACCATGTTGTCCTCACCGTTGTATTCGAAAAGAGTATCCAGGTCAATCTCGACCCATTCGCCTCTCTGTTCAGACGCGAGGGTATAGGTGGACTTGTTCAGAACCTCGACCCACGGATCGATACGGTTCGCTTCGAAGTTAGAGCCCAAAGATTCGTTGGAAGAGTGTGCCAACCTTATGGACAGTTCTTCTACAACCGACCAATCAGTACCATCGGTAAAAGCCTGGAAACGTATCTTATCGACCGTTCCAGACGCATTCAACAGCTCGCTCCTCTGCAGCATCTGATAGCGTATCTCTGGAAACGCTCCCGAGTTGAAGGGCAGTGAACCGAACCAATAATACCAACTGACGACATTACCTTTATCTATCACACTGACGTCGGCGACTTCTGTTTCGAACTTAGTAACAGGTAAAGCACGACTCAAAATACCTGTGGGGGAACCAAGGTTAATTGAATGAACTCTTACATCATCTGTTTCATCATACCAGGTCACTCTCAAGTTAACTCTACTGCCGTCGTCTCCCTGCCATTGAAGATCAACCAATAAATTATAGGTAGAATCGTAGGTGAAACTCTCGTTCAGTTCAAAATGAATCCATGGATCACCGTTGGATGAATTGGTTTCATATCTATCTACCGAATATACTTCAACCGGTACACCATGGTAATTATCGGCGAAGGTTTGCGTCAGGTCATCCAGTTCTGTATGTGCTAAAGATATTCTGAGATTTTCAAAAACTCCCACGTGGAAGGAATGTCTTTCGAAGGATATCCGTTTGATCGTTCCTTCCACTCCTACTTGTTTAGGTGTGTACAAGGTTTGCATCCTACACTCGTCATAATCTTCTCCATTGAAAGGAACATAGGATGTACCGCCGTACACATCTGATATTCCTTCAGTTACTCCGTAATTTGTACCCAACGGTATGGTCCGGGTAGGTTCGTTTTGCTCCATGAACTGATCGGGTATTTCCTCTGGACCAAATGATATGGATAGTTTAGGCCAGTAATAATCATCCGTTAGATCAGAAGTTACAAACCCCACATAATTAAATGGTGCTACACCGTGATCATCACCTGTTATCATCAGACCATTATTGTCTAAGTCTCCATTATACCACGCTTTTACTATCTCCGTGATATCCCAATCATACCAGACCATGCTTTGAGATATATTGCGATATGATCTATTGGATGGGGAAAAATCACCACCAGGGTTGTTCCAAGGTGTTCCTATAGTCCTGTCATACCAGTTAACAGGTGCATCTACATCACTTAAGTTGTTCTCGATCCAATTATTAGTGATCGGAGATAAAGTGGTGTTTAAATCATAACCCGGTTGATCAACATAGCTGCAGAACAGAGATACTTCTGCTTTCTTCAATTCACCTGTCTTCGGCGGCAGGTTGAATTCTAATAAACTCCTAAGTTCTGAACCGCTGGTATAATCACCTGCATACATGAATTCATGCCAATTTACCGGGTTCCAGTCGGCGTCGCCGTCTTCGGTATAATCACCTGCATACATGAATTCATGCGCGCCATAATTACGATATTCATTCCCCTCGTCATTTCTGATGAAAGTGTCTTTCATCCCGATAGAAACAGGTACCTCTTGAGTCACGTAATAGCCGTTGTTATTGAACAAGGACAGTGCCAGGGTTCCTACGCCTCTGGCGTTGGGGATGGGTGTTATGGTCAACTCGGTCCCCACCACCTCGGCCTTGAACATATTGGGATCCAAACTCTGCGCCTCCCAGAAGAAGTGATTACCGTCGGTGACCTCTACACCAAATTTTGTCTTTAGGGATGTACCATCTGTAAGCCCTGTGGGGCTGTCCACAGATTCGAAAAACACTCTTCTGTTTTCACCGTGAACTAAAGTTTCAACGAATACGTTGTTCCCTCCGGAATCTATCCACTGTATGTCCATCAAAAGGTTTCTAGAGCCGTCGTAGGGGAAAGCGGTATCTAGTTCAAGATGTACCCAGCTGTCGCTGTTGGAGGAGTTTACTACTAGATTATCTCGACTGAAGACATCGTAAAGCAACCCCTCATAATTATCATCGAAGGTTTCCGTCAGACTATCCAAAACAGAATGACCGAGTGATATCTTGAAGTCACTGAAGTTACCGATCTCAAAATCTGTCCGGTTGAAAGATATCCTTGTTATATCTCCCGCAACACCTATCTCCTCCTGTGGATATAGATTTTGATAACGTATCTCCTCATAGGTCCCGGAAAATGGCAAAGTGTTGCCGCCGTCGTTCCCCTCTCCTGAAAGTCTTTCTAGGTCTCCACGCTCCCTACCAGCCAGATCTACCACTTGTGGAGGGCCGTTCATCTCCATCACCTGTTCTTCCAGGGGCGGGTCTATCTCGGCGTGATACGTGATCGTCAATTTCGGTCTATAGGAGGCTGTTAGGTAATCACTTGAATGGAAAAGGAAAAAATCCATATCATTAGACGGGGCATCCGCTACCATCATTACTCCATGATTTTCCAATTCACCGGACTCCCATTTTTTAGCGATGTCGGTAACATCCCACGAGTACCAGCAAAACTCGGTGTTAATATGTAAAGACGGTTCCCGATACGCATATATCCCTTCGTCGAAATCGCCTCCATCGGTGTCCCACTTCTCATCTTCCATACGATAGGTCCAATTCACCGCCCCAGGTGAACCATCACCTTCAACCCACTCGTTCAAAAGAGGGTGAACCTTAACATTTACAGGGATAGTGCCAAATAGAGCATATTGTCCATGCACGGATAAAGTAACATCCTTTACTACTCCTATATTATCCGGAAGTTCGAACTGCAGGAGAGCTCTACGTTCCTCCGATCCAGGAAAAGCTCCAACCGCCATGTCGATTCCGTCCCCGTAATTATTGTCCGGGTAATTCTCCCATATATGAGTATCTTTGCCTACAGTCGCATTTGGCTGTATCACAACTCTCTGTAGATCGTAGTCCCGTGGCAAAAGACCACTCTCTATTTCAACTACCTTATCTCCTGTTTCGTGCTTGATATCCTTTTCAGAAATAGATGCGCCAGACAACGTCGATAGAACCAGCAACAGCAGCATCAAAAGCGTAAAAGATCTTTTAATCAATGATATCCGCTTGTCATATTTCATGTTTATTACCGATATATAGAATATATTTGCCACATAAAAACTTTACCATCATATGGTTGTGTTGTCTGTAAAAAATTTCGCTTAATTCGTAGAGCTAAGCTCGAAGGATGCAGGGAAAGAATCGGCAGACAACACACATCTATCGAATTACACGGAAAAAATCTTATATCGATGTAAATTCTACCATCTTTATAGGCTTGTGGAACTTATTCAAAGGGTACGCATTCTTTAGGATGGTGGGTGCAGGTATAGTTTTGGTGTTTTTCGGTATCATAATTACAGGCTTGGCGATCCATGCAGGGGAATTTTGTGTGTTGGTAATCTCGATCTCTTTTTTACTATTAGGTACCGTGCTTCTGTACTTCGCTCATAATATATGGCTGGAAGAAAAGTATCGTAATTCCACTGCGGAACGGTATGAATGAACAGTCGTGATCATGATAGATCGGGAAAAAACTGAAACGGACTTTCATAGTCCGAAAAACGCGCGCCTATGAACTCCATCGAAATATGCAAAAATAAAAGTATGACTTGTTCTCTTATTACATAATAGGTGAAACAATATGGTCTATGAGATAATAAAGGACAGAGAAATTCCCGAACAGAACATGCTTGTTGCGGGCTTCCCCGGAACAGGGCTCATCGGAGGGATCGCGTCGGAACAGTTGATCAACACTCTTGAATTGGAACAAGTGGCTTCTGTGAAGAGTGACGAATTTCCTCCGACGGCGGTCATATTCGATGGAATACCGCGGAGACCGGTAAGATTCTTTGCAGGCAACGGACTGATGCTGGTTAAATCGGATATGGTCATTCCGTCGGAACTGGCGGACAGCCTCTCAAAGGCGGTCATAGATTGGGCTATCGAACAAGGGGTAAAAGAATTGGTTATATTCGACGGCATCCCCGAAAGAGAAGAATCGGAGGAAAAAAAGATATGGGGTGCCATGAGCTCCTATGCGGCTACGGACAAGGCAAAGAAATTAGATATAGACCTCATCAAAAGAGGTGCGATCACAGGCATATCGAGTTCTCTGCTTCTATATGCAGGAGAGAAGGATATAAGGGCGGTAGGCATGCTCGCCGAAGGCTCCGCCAAATTGCCCGACCCCAGGGCGGCCGCGATGCTCCTGCAAAAATTCGCAGAATACAGGGGTATTGATATCGAAACTAAATCATTGATCGACAGTGCAAAAGAACTAGAAACACAGTTCGCACAGCTGGTGGATCGTGCACAAACTGCCCAGGACGATATGGACTCACGGTCGGCTTCACCGCCGCTCTACGGTTGAGATTAGTAAAAAACCAAAACCCTTTTACCTTTCTATATATTTACCTTCATGGTATTATGCTGTATGTAGATATGGAAAAGATAGCTAAGAAAGTTGTCAATCAATGCATGAATATTAAGGAGGACGAAATAATCCTGGTAAAGGGAGGTCTGCATAATTTCGAACTAGTGGAGAACATCGCGGTTAACGTAAGGAAAAAGGGTGCGTTTCCGGTGATAATGACGGATACAGATAGGCTCCGGAAGAGAATATTGGAGGAGGTTGACGTGGAGCATCTAAAGAAAACACCGAGTTACTACCTTAAATGGCTGGGGGACATAGACGGTGTCATCGGTATCGATTCACAACTGGATCCTCGAACGCTATCACAACTACCCGAAGAAAAGGTGGGGGCCTCCAGGGTAGGAAAACGTGAGATCAACAACCAATTCCGGGAGGAAAAAATCCGCTGGACCGGTATAGGATATCCCACCAGAGAAAAAGCGGAAATGTTCGGTATCGAATTCGAAGAGTTCTGGAACATGTTGTGGAAGGCACTCGATACCGACTACGAAGAGCTGAAAGAAAGGGGCGAAAAACTGGGTGACAGATTGAGGGGCGGCGACAAAGTACGTATTACCTCTGACAAGGGGACCGATCTGGAATTCTCCATAAAAAACAGACACATACTCGTGGATGACGGAGTTATATCACAGGCTGATATCGAAAGTGGCGATGTGGGTAACAACTTACCTTGTGGCGAAGTATTCTGCGCACCGATCGAGGATTCCGCCAGCGGCAGAGCGTACTTCGACCTCGCATTCTACCGTGGAAACAAGATCAAAGGCATAGACGCTGTATTCAAGGACGGAAGATTGATGGAAACGGAGGCCGAAGAGAACGGCCAACTATTCCAACAGGTACTGGAAAACTCCCAGGGAGACAAGGACATGATAGGTGAATTTGGCATAGGGATCAACCCCGAGGTAAAAAGGGCCATCGGATATACCATAACCGACGAAAAGATCCTCGGCAGCATCCACATCGCTGTGGGTGAGAACAGGATGTTCGGCGGTAAGAACGAATCGACCCTGCATTGGGACCTGGTGATGATGCGGCCTTCCTTCGAAATCGACGGAAAACCGGTAATGGAAAATGGAGTAATTTCAACATGACAAAATCGGGAGCGGACAGGATAAGAACATACGTAGTCCGACTGGACGAACAGATGAGCGGAGGTATACCCAAAGGACATGTTGTTCTTATCTCCGGTAATCCGGGAACATACAAATCATCCTTTGCTTACAATGTGCTTTACCACAATGCAAAGGAGGGTGACAAGAAAGGGCTGTATATATCATTCCAACAGGGGAGAAAGAGCCTGCAGGACCAATTCAAGAGCCTTAACATGCCCTATAAAGATGTTGAAGACAGGATAACCATCGTCGACGTGGGCTATCTTAGGCAGACCATGAAACCACATCCCCAGGACTGGATAGATGTATTCAAACGGTACGTGGACAACATACGTGCCACGTCCCAATACGACCTCTTGGTGGTAGATTCCCTGACAACACTGGAGATAATCTCACAGGTGGATGATAAAAGGGAAACGATATTCCATCTGTTCGAGTGGCTTCGAGGTTTCCAGAACCTTACATCCTTACTAATAGTTGAACGCCCTTTCAAAGAGGAGATCATGTACGAAGAAGAGTTCCTTGCAGACGGCATAATCTATCTGTCCAAGGAACGTGTCGGGCGAATGGAGACTCAGCGTTTTCTCTCAATAGACAAGATGCGTGCTACGAAACACAACACTTCATATTTTACACTGCTGTTCAGCGACGGAAGATTCCAGGTCACGAGGGTCATCAGAGGCTGAAGTCAAGGTACCGCACAAGACGTTCCATAGCTTTTCCACGGTGACTTATTTTGTTCTTTTCCTCGGCGGTCATCTCGGCAAACGTTTTACGGTAGCTCTTGGGCATGAATACGGGGTCGTAACCGAAACCGGATGTACCTTTCATACTCTCGGTTATGCACCCTGATATTTCACCCTTGATCACCTTTGAATTACCGTCGATGTCCACGTAGCCGATGACGCATTCGAACCTTGCATCTCTGTTGTCCGTACCATCCATAAGTTTCAATATGCCTTCACAACCCAGTGTGCGCATAACATAGGAAGAATACACCCCTGGAAAACCATGTAGCGCGTCTATGAAAAGACCGCTGTCGTCGATCATCAATGGTGCATTCTCCTTGAGGCCGTCTAGTGCATCCTCTACCACCTCTTCCAGTGTATCCGCCTGTATCTCGTGATATCCTATATCGAGCATCTTTGCGTCGGGAAAGATTTTTTTGTATTCTCGGTATTTGCCGTTGTTTGAAGTTATTATGTTCACAGGTACCTACCCCTTGATTCTATATCCTTCACCTTGGATATGGTCTTTTCCGCCTCCGCGAAGACTTCACGGTAGCCAGTGAGAATGGATTCGTACTTTTCAAGAGGCTTTTCGTGAACGCTTATCAAGGCCTCTCGCATCAGATGAAGGTCGACGCCTTTGTCCTCGATACTTGAAGTTCTCTCACCGAGGCTGAAGTCGATAAAACAGAAAGCGTCATCGGAGGCATCAAAGAGTATGTTCGAAGTGGTCAGATCTCCATGGGTTATATCCGACGAGTGCAGTTTTCCTATGTATCGCCCCAAGCGTTTAAGGTCGATCTCCATGCCCTTCTCCAAACAATCGAGGACCCGATCACCCGGAAAGAACTGCATTACCACGACGGCCTCGTCTTCTAGTACGTCGTAGATCACCGGTACGGGGACTCCGGCTTTTCTAGCTTCTCTCATCAATCTTATCTCTTTGCGAAGTCTCTCCTTTCTGATAGCGGAGTCTAGAACAGGATGTCTGTAGCCCTTTACCGTCCTTTTTTTAAGCACTGCCTCTCGTCCCCACCACAGAGCGCTCCATATCTCTGCCTCGGCTCCTCGAACCAGTATGTCCTTCGTTTCACAAACGGGCGTAACCATGTATATATGAACATTAGAGGTGATAATAATATTTTGTATGACGATAGCATATGATTTATCACATAAGTGATACAGATAGAACAAGATACGCCGGAACGTTACAAATATATCGTAACATTTATTTAGACTGCTAAGATGCGGACATCGTGATATTTTGAAACCAAAATATTCCAATGATAATAAGATCATACTTGCCTATTCGGGCGGACTAGATACTTCATTCTGCATACCATTTCTAAAGGAGAAATACGGTGCGGACGTGGTCACGGTCACAGTTGACACCGGAGGTTTTTCCGATGAAGAATTGGGGCGTATCGAAAATACTTCCAAACGGTTGGGCGCCTTGAAACATATCACAATCGATGCACGTGCCCGGCTCTTCGATGATTTCATCACGTACCTGATAAAGGGAAACGTGCTCAAGGGAGGCGTTTATCCTTTAAGTGTAGGTGCCGAGCGTGTACTTCAGGCCGTCGAGATCGTCAAAGTCGCCCGGGAAGAGGATGCCTCTGCGATAGCCCACGGCTCGACACCTGCAGGCAACGACCAGGTAAGATTTGATGTAACATTCAAGGTCCTGGCACCGGATATCAATATCCTGGCACCGATAAGAGAGTTTGGGATCACCAGGGAAGAAGAGACTGAATACCTTACGGATGTAGATTTTACTGTAAATGAAAAGACCACCAGATATTCCATCAATGCAGGTCTTTGGGGCACTACCATAGGAGGTGGAGATATCCATGATAGCTGGAAAGAGGTGCCGGACAATGCATATACCGACACAAAAAATATCCAAGAGACGCCGGATGAACCGTCTTTAATAGAGATCGGATTCCGAAGAGGTATTCCTGTAAAGTTGAACGGTACGGCGAAAGACGGTATAGATATGGTTGAAGAACTGAACGAACTCGGAGCTATGCACGGTGTGGGTAGAGGTATACACGTAGGAGAAACCATCATTGGGATCAAAGGAAGGATAGCATTCGAGGCTCCGGCTCCCCTTATACTGATAAAGACACACATGGAACTGGAGAAGATAGTGCTTACAAAATGGCAGCAGTACTGGAAGGATCAGGTAAGCGAGTTCTTTGGTATGCTGTTACACGAAGCGTTGTATTTCGACCCCGTGGTGAATGACATCAAGGCTTTTTTAGACTCAATTCAAAAAAAGGTTACAGGTGAAGTAAAGGTTAAGCTATTCAAGGGTAACATATGGATCCTAGGCTGTAAAAGTCCCTACTCGATGATAGACAGGTCCACAGCTGTTTACGGAGAGGGTACGACACAGTGGACCGGCACGGATGCGAAAGGGTTCTGCAGTATCTACGGACTGCCCGGATTCCTGGCCAAAAGAGCGGAAAAGAGAGGAGATGAAGACATTGAAGATCAAGGTGCATAAGATCAGTTCGTCTACCAAGAACGTTAGGCTCTCAGCCGTGGTGGAGATGTCTGCAAAGATCCAGGCAAAGGAGGGCAGCATACTAATAGTGAAAGCTCTCGAAGAGAATCCTGCCTACGGCTCCGTAGAACTAATGTCCGGTAGGATGAGTAAGGTCATAGAGGGCGACATACTTGCCTGTACATTGGGTGAAAGAAAGGCGTCCACCGGGTTTTACGGATATATACCTGCCGAAATTAAACAGGGAGGCAAACTGAACCTACTTAATTTTGGCGGCGTGATAGGAAAGGCGGTCTCCGGTAATCCCGAATTCGGTAAACCCATCGAAGTGGAGGTCATGGGGCAGGCCCTCATATTTCCCACCTTCAATGAAAGGATAGGAAAACCAGCCAACATAGCCGAGACGCATATACCATGGAAAGAAGCATTGAAGGAAAGCGTACCCCTGATCATGGTTTCTGCATCGTCCATGGACAGCGGGAAGACGACCGCGGCATGCGAGCTGATCAAAGGTTTGACATCAAAGGGCTATAATGTGGCAGGCGGAAAACTTACAGGGGTTTCACTCATGAGGGATACGCTGAACATGGAGGATTACGGGGGGGTAAAGGCACTGAACTTCAACGATACCGGTGTTGTATCGACCACCGGTAAAAAAACAAATGAACTTTCCAAGGGAATAATTCATGAATTGAACAAGTTGGATATCCACTGTTTAGTACTGGAATTGGGCGATGGTATACTCGGTTCCTACGGTGTCAGATCAATACTTTGCGACGAAGAGATAATGCGATTCACCGAGGGGCACATAGTGTGCGCCAACGACCATGTCGCCGCATGGGGAGTGAAGGAGATATTCAAAGAATTAGGGTTGAAAATATCTCTGATCTCGGGTAGGGTAACAGATAACGCTGTGGGTGTCGAATTCATAGAAAGAGAGTTGAATTTGCCTGCAGCCAATGCGATAACGGAAAGCGACAAACTCGTAGCTATAATCGAAGAAGAGGTCTTCAACTCATGACAAAAAAGGTAGCTATTATAGGTGCAACAGGATATACAGGAGGCGAATTGATACGCTTGTTGTCTTCACATAAAGATGTGGATATCGTGAAGGCGACTTCACGTCGTTATCAAGGAAAAAATGTTACGGATGTGCATCAAAACCTGTTGGGTTTTACAGATCTAAGATTTACCAACGAACCTTTAGAAGATATAGCTAAAGACACAGACCTGATGTTCTTTGCACTTCCACACTCCAAAGCTATGGGTCTCATACCAAAAGTCATAGGGAAAACTAAGATAATCGATCTATCTGCGGACTATCGTTTGAAAAATTCCGATGTATATGGCAAATCATACACCGAACATGAATCACCGGAGTTGATAGATGAATTCGTGTACGGCCTACCGGAATTTAACAGGGAGAAAATAAGAGGCGCGTATAACGTAGCAAACCCCGGTTGTTTTCCATCTGCATCACTACTCGCTCTCATACCTCTAGCAAAGGAAAATCTGCTAACAGGAAACGTTGTGATAGACGCAAAAACCGGCTCTTCGGGTTCGGGTGTAAATCACTCTCCGGGTACACACCATCCGGAAAGGGCGTGCGACTTCAGGGCGTACAAGGTACTAGAGCATCAACACCAACCTGAGATAGAACAGGAACTGAAGAGATACCGAGAAGGATTTGACCTGACCTTCGTAACACACTCCGCACCCTTGGTCCGGGGCATCTTCGTCACCGCTTATGTGTTCTTGGAGGAAAAGATACCAACACAGGAACTGAAAGAGATCTACGAAAAGCACTACGAAGAAGAAAATTTTGTTCGATTGGTGGACCGGGCGAGATGCACCGTGGTGAAGGGCACTAATTTTTGCGATCTGAGTTTATATTCAAAGGGTAAGAAGGTGGTGATCACCACCGCCATAGACAATCTCGTCAAAGGTGCGTCGGGAACGGCTGTGCAGAACATGAACCTGATGCTTGGTTTCCGAGAGACGGCTTCGTTGATGTACCCGGGATTACACCCATAAAAGAGGAATAACTATGAAAACAGACACCATCATAAAATTAGAACATAAATATCAACTGCAGACCTACAATAAATTTCCCATCGCATTAGTAAAGGGTGCCGGTATCAAGGTATGGGATGCCGACGGTAAGGAATATACGGACCTATACGGGGGACATGCGGTAACCATTTTAGGTCACGGCCATCCTGCACTGGTGGAGGCTATCAAAGAACAGAGCGAAAGACTTTTGTTCTATTCGAATGCAGTTTATAGTGATATCAGAGCAAGAGCTAGCAAGAGGATCATACAGGCGGCTCCCGAAGGGTTGGACAAGGTCTTTTTCTGTAATAGCGGAACGGAGGCGAACGAAACGGCTCTTAAGATAGCCCGTAAATATACCGGTAAAACTGGTATAATCAGTATGAAAGGTGGATTTCACGGTCGAACGATAGCATCTCTGAGCGTAACCGGCATAGATAAGTATCGTACCCAATTCACACCGCTCCTGGAAGGGACCCGCCTGGCGGAATTCGGTGATATGGAAAGTGTAAGGGCTGCGACGGACGACGACACCGCGGCGGTGATCGTTGAGCCTGTACAGAGCATGGCCGGTATGCGGACGGCCCCCTATGAGTTCTTCCGGGAGTTGAAAAGGCACTGTGAAGAGAAAGAGATACTGCTTATCTTCGATGAGGTACAAACAGGGTTCGGTAGAACAGGTAAGATGTTCGCCGCACAATATTACAACGTGGTCCCCGATATGATCACATGTGCCAAAAGTATCGCAGGTGGTTTTCCCGCCGGGGCGGTCCTCATCTCGGGTAAGATCGCTGATACCATATCATACGGAGAGCACGGCTCTACGTTCGGCGGTGGGCCGCTTGCATGTGCGGCCGTAGAGGCAACGCTAAAGACGATACAGAAGGATGCACTATTGGACAATGTGAAATGTATGGGGCATCGTATCAGCACAAAGATGGGGCAACTTGACGGGATCGAGGGAGTAAGCGGTATCGGATTGCTGAAGGGTTTCAAATTGGACATCGATGCCAAATCGGTACGGTCCAAACTGTTGGAGAGTGGATTCATCGTGGGGACGGCGGTTTGCGAACTGGATGTCATCAGAATAATGCCGCCTTTGATAATCAATAAAGAAGACATAGACGCGTTTCACTCGTGCATGGAGCAGATATTGAAGGAGATGAGTTGACATGACGGAAAAAAGAAATTTTATAACCACCGAGGATTGGACGAAGGACGGATTGAACGAGCTACTTGACCTTGCGGTGCGGTTGAAGAAAGAGCCCTACAATGAAGACCTGAAGAACAGAAGTTTATTCATGGTTTTTTTCAATCCTTCACTACGTACAAGGTCAAGTTTTGAGATGGCGATGCTCCAGTGTGGCGGTTCCGCAGTCAATCTATCCGTAGGGCAGGATACGTGGAAACTAGAACATAAATTAGGTACGGTGATGGACGGTGCTGCTTCCGAGCATATCAAGGATGCTTCAAAGGTCCTGTCAAGGTACGGAGACGCTATCGGAGTAAGATGCTTCCCCGAGATGAATAACTGGGAAGAGGACGCCAAGGACTCCGTTATCAACGGGTTTGCAGATAACTCTGCTGTTCCGGTGGTCAACATGGAGTCTTCGATGTATCACCCGTGTCAGGGACTTGCGGACATGATGACGGTACGCGAGAATGTTGGTGTTCCCCACGGGAAAAAAATTGCGATAGTATGGTGCTACCATCCCAAGCCACTGCCCATGTCGGTATCCAATTCCGCCGCCCTAATATCCAGTAAATTCGGTATGGACGTAAGCATCGTTTGCCCTGAAAGATATGAATTGAGTGATAGGGTGGTAGATACAGTAAAAACCAATTGTGCAGGTGAAGGGAGTAAGTTTCGGATCGTACACGATATCACCCATGGCGTAGAGGACGCTGATATCGTCTATGCCAAAAGCTGGGGCTCTCTGAAGTACTACGGTGATTGGGCGCATGAGAAACAGGTAAGGGATGATCTGAAGAGCTGGAAGATAACGCAAGATATTATGGAAGTAACAAACGATGCAAAGTTCATGCACTGCCTTCCGGTTAGAAGGAATGTGGTGGTGGATGATAATGTGATAGACGGCGAGAACAGTGTGGTTTATGACCAGGCGGAGAACAGACTGCATTCACAGAAGGCCCTACTTACAAAGTTGCTCGGTGACGCATGATGGAAAGAATACCGTTCCTTCTGGAATTTCTGCCGTACATACAAAAATTCAGAGGTAAAACCTTCGTTATCAAAATAGGCGGTGCGGTGCTTGAAGACAGCGAGATATTTAACGGTCTAGCCAGGGATATCAGCGTCCTGTATAATATAGGTATAAAGATCATCATCATCCACGGCGGAGGACCCCAGGCGGATGATCTACTCGTTAGATTGGACCATCGTCCCGAAAAGATCGGCGGCAGAAGGATAACAGATGAGGAGTGCCTTGAAGTCACCAAGATGGTTTACGGTGGTAAGATGAACATGGAGATAACGGCGGCTTTGCAGCGCTCTAAGACCCAGGCAGTGGGTTTTAGCGGGGTTTCGTGCGATACGGTATACGCAAAGAAGAGGGGGATCACCACTATGGAAGATCCGGATACCGGTGAAGTGAAAAAAGTTGATTTCGGGTATGTAGGAGATATAGTCCGTGTAAATATGGAACTGATCAACAATATGGTTTACAAACATTATATACCGGTAATAGCATGTTTGGGCATAGACGAGGAGGGGACCATACTGAATATCAATGCGGACACCGTCGCCGCCGAGATAGGAAAGGGGGTTAACGCTGAGAAACTGATCTACGTGACCAACGTACACGGAATATTGGATAAAAAGGACGTACCCACCTCCGTTATCTCGTATCTGGACCTTAAGGGTGCAAAAGAACTATTGGAAGAGGGAAAGATTACCGGAGGTATGCTGCCCAAATTGCACAACAGCATATCCGCTATAGAAAACGGTGTTAAAAGGGTGCATATAATAGACGGGAACATGGAGCACAGTCTTCTGGTGGAATTATTCACCAATCAGGGATGCGGCACGTTGATGGAAAAGGAGACCAACGGAGGGTTGAACTCTGATGGAGATTGAAGAGCTGTTAATGGAACTGGTGGGGATCACCAGCATATCGGGTGACGAAGGTGAGATCAGCAGATTCATCTCCGAGTATCTGAAGGAAAGCGGTATCGCCGCAAAAAGGTACAAAAACAATGTTTACTGTTCGATAGGTAAGGGAAAACCGTCTGTATTGTTGAATTCACACATGGACACCGTACCCGTATGCCCGAATTGGACCAGAGAGCCCTTTAAAGCAAGGGAAGAAAACGGATATATCTATGGTCTTGGTGCTAATGACGCAAAGGGCAGCCTTTCGGCCATGATCGGCGCACTCGTGGAGCTCGCCGAAGATGATATAGACGGCAAGGTGTACTTCGGTGCGTCGGTTGAAGAGGAGTGTGGGAATAAAGGTATAGTTGACTTGTTCAGGAAGATACCGAAAGTTGATGCTGCCATCATCGGCGAACCCACCGATATGAAGATCGCGACGGCGATGAGAGGTTTGACCATACTTCAGCTGATATCAAAGGGAAAAAGTGCACATGCATCCAGGCCTCACGAAGGCGAAAATGCCATTTACCGTGCGATAACAGATATCACTAAATTAAGCGCTATGACGTTCCGAAACGAGCATCCGTTGCTGGGTGTACCAACTGTTTCAGTCACGTTGATAGAGGGTGGAACAAAGAACAACATCGTACCGGGAGAATGCAAATTCACACTGGACGTAAGAAGCACTCCATCATACGATAACGATGACATGATAGAAGCTATATCCGGATCATCCATATCGGAAGTCGAGGTTTTGAGCAACAGGCTGCACTCCAAAGAGACGGACGAACGGGAGAGCATTGTAAAGGCGGCCAAAAAGGTGAATCCCACAGGAAAGGTCATAGGATTCAAAGGTATGTGCGACTTCGTGTTCGTGGACGCTCCGGGGGTCATAATGGGCCCGGGAAAAAGCAAGATGTCACACGCCCCGGACGAGTGTATAGCGGTTGATGATGTGAAAAGGGCGTCGGTGATATATCGTGATACCGTCAAGGAATTCCTACTAAGGTGGTCTCCATGAAAGTATGGCAGGACGGGAAGGTCGAATTGGATAAGAGAATAGAATCGTATACCATCGGTAAAGATCGGATACTAGATACTCACCTGGTGAAATACGACGTTTTCGGTTCCACGGCACATGCGTATATGCTGCATGAGATCGGTATATTAACGGAAGATGAATTTAGACAGCTAAAGAGGGGATTGAAGGATATACTCGAGTTGAACAGAAAAGGAGATTTCAATATGTCCGCCGAAGACGAGGACGTACACTCCAAGATAGAGAGATATCTCACCATGGAGTTGGGTGACGTCGGTAAAAAGTTACATACCGGAAGAAGCAGGAACGATCAGGTTATGGTGGATATAAGGCTATATTCACGTGAGAAACTACTGGAGTTGAAGAAAATACTCGTCGATTTGTGCAAGGCATTACTTGACTTAGCTCAAGGTGCTCGAGATGTTCTCATTCCGGGATATACACATATGAGAAAGGCTATGCCTTCTTCGGTCGGACTATGGTCGAGTAGTTTTATAGAGTCCTTACTGGACGACCTGATATACATCGATGCCGCCTATAATGTAAATAACCAGAATCCACTGGGCTCCGCCGCGGGATACGGAGTACCCCTTCCCTTGGATAGAGACCTGACCACCGAATTGTTGGGTTTCGAAAAGGTACAGAACAACGTACTCTATGTCCAAAACAGTAGAGGTAAAGTCGAATTGGGCATACTGGATGCCTTAAAACAGGTGATGCTTGACCTCAACCGGTTGGCCTCCGATATCCTGCTGTTCACCATGGATGAATTCGGATTTTTTGACGTTCCACAGGAGCTGTGCACCGGGAGCAGTATAATGCCTCACAAGAATAATCCGGATGTGTTGGAACTCGTCAGGGCGAATTATTACCAGGTATTGGGAGAATCGAATAAGGTCGCTAGTACCATGGGTTCGCTTCCTTCCGGTTATAACAGAGACGTTCAGAACACCAAGGGCTCGCTCATGGATAGTTTACAGCTAACCATATCTACGGTGTCCATCTGCAGTCTCGTGGTCTTCGATATCAAGGTGAACAGAAAAAAGACAGAAGAGGCCATGAGCCCGTCGCTTTTTGTTACCGACAGGGTGTTCGAACTTACCCATAAAGGAGTTCCTTTCAGAGAGGCGTATATGAAATGTAAGAACGAAAATAGCCGGTCTACATCGTATATGGAGAAGAACTTTGAACTCAAGAACTATAAAGGCGCACCGGGTGAGCTCGGACTAGAACTATTGAAAGAACAAATCGGTAGGGTGGAGATGTCCGTAAACGGAGAGCATGACCGAGTTCAAAGGGTATTTGACGAACTCATGGAAGGACGATGACCCGGTAAATACCTCACCAAATTATATATCCAAGTACCAGTCATGAGGTAAAAGGTATTTACATGTCAAGAGAAAACAGGACCGATACGGAATTGAGAGAGGTCAAGATAATTCCCGATTATCTGGAGAACCCCCTGGGTTCAGTGCTTATATCATTCGGCAATACAAAGGTCATCTGTACTGCTACTATTGAAAAAAGTGTACCGCCGTGGATTTCAGAAGATGAAGAAAATGAGCAGGGATGGTTGACGGCAAACTACGGTATGCTGCCGGGAAGCGGTGACAGTCGGATACCCAGGGAGACCCATGGTGCTAGAGGGCGTACGAAGGAGATACAGCGCATGATAGGTCGAAGTCTGAGGGCAGCTATAGACCTTGAAAAGCTCGGACAACGCACCGTATGGATAGATTGCGATGTTATCCAGGCGGATGGCGGGACCCGAACCGCATCGGTTACCGGTGCCTGGGTGGCTCTCAAACAGGCCATAAAGAGGCTCATGGATGCGGATGAACTACAGGAGGATCCTATGATCAAAAAAGTTGCCGCTGTCAGCGTAGGCCTCAGGGACGATATCGTTCTAACCGACCTGTGCTACGAGGAGGACAGCACCGCCGATGTTGATATGAATGTGGTCATGGATGACGGTGGTAATTTCATCGAGATACAGGCAACCGGTGAGGGCGGTGTGTTCGCTCGTGAACAGCTGGACGAGATGCTCGATGCTTCCGTAAAGTGTATGGAAGAACTGTTCAAGGTACAGGAAACCGCGTTGGAGACCACAAATCCGTAAAATATATAGGATAAATCTTCATCTTAGGAGAGCACATGATGATCGCTACTACCGGACGACAACGGATATTGCTGCACCTATTACGCTTTAAAAATATTTTATTTGATTCTACTGAAATGCCTTTTGGAACTTGCCAGGAAGGTATATCACAAGCTGTCGATCTTCGTCAAGCCCGGGTTTCCATATATTTAAGAGAATTCGTAAAAAAGAACTTCATCAAGACAGAGACTAGCCATATAAAAGGTTTGGATTATAAAAGGAAAACATATTTACTCACTCAAAAAGGTTTTCAAAAAGCTCTATCTCTTGAAGAACGTTTGAATGAGCAAACTGCTACGGTTCGCACATTAGATGGTGAAGAAACTATAAAACTGGGAGAGATTGAGGTACATATAGATTCAACCAACCCACTACTAACTGCACTCAATCAGATGGACGACAGCGGAGTTATAGATCTGACTTTTTCTCATCAAGAGGAACAAGATATGTTTGTCGGACGTCACGATGAGATGAACCGGTTAAAGGAAATACTTGAGGATGTTTTAAAAGAAGGGAGTAAAACGGTTTTGATATCCGGTGAAGCCGGGATAGGAAAAAGTCGTTTGGTATCTGAGTTCAGAAAACATGTTGAGGAAAAAGGAGTTAAATTTCTTTCAGGGCGGGCATATTACGGTACATCCGAACCATATCTGCCCCTCAGGGAAGCATTAGAAGATCATTTTGATGAATCCTTAATAGAAGATAAACCGCTCTTTTTATTGGGTGTCAAAGAGGGGGCGGTTGTGACGGAGAAACAGAAATTGAACGGCCAACGAAAGTATCTCTGGTACGACCTGGGCAAGATGCTGGAAGAAATGGCTTCGGATAAGCCGCTCGTCATCTTCTTGGATGATCTACAGTGGGCGGACCGGTCAACCGTTTTAGTCATAAATTATCTTGCTAACAAAATATCGGGTTCACCGATGCTGTTCATCGGGACTTATCGTCCGGAGGATATAGATGATAGTCATCCGGTGAATGAGTTGATAAGCCACCTTACAAGGGAAAATTTGTTGGAGAAAATAGATTTAGAGCCTCTGGAAAAAAAGTATGTTAGAAAGATAACACAACGTTTGATCGGACGGCGTGACGTGCCCAATCATTTCATAGAGGTTCTTTATGGGGTCACCGATGGCAATCCCCTTTTTACGCGTGAATGCGTGAAATATATGCTTGAAGAAGGGGATATCGACATAAAATCTGATCGTTATCCTACTGAAAGAGATGAAGTAAACATCCCCGATATAGTCGAAGGGGTGATAGATCGGAGGATACGTAACCTTGAGGATCCAGACACGAGTAAATTGCTGCAATTGGGTGCTGTGATAGGGGATACCGTCCCCTTCGAGTTGCTGAATCATTGTGTTGATATGGATGTATTGGATATCCTAGATAATGTAGAGAAGTTGATGAAGTATGGCTTGTGGTATGAGCTTCCTGAAGAATATACCTTTTCTTTTTCACACGGTTTGATACAGAAGAGCGTTTATGAAAGCATACCGAATAATCTACGAAAGTCTCTTCATCTACACGTTGCAGAGAAAATAGAACGAGTTTACAAGGATGAGAACCATAGATACTGGTCTAACCTTGGCTTTCACTATGAACGAGGAGAGAAGTTCGAGGAAGCTGTTGATTGTTATGTAAGCGCAGGTGATGAAGCTAAGAATATGTATGCCCATGAGGATGCTGTAGATATGTATGAAAAAGCCCTTCGATTGATGGAGGGGATAGAATCTAAAGCAGATGAAAAGGCATCTGTTATCGAACAGATAGGAGATACCTATAAAGTATTGGGTGAATATGAGAAAAGTCTAGAATATTATGAAGAAATTATAGATAGCATCGAACCAAGTAAAAATCCTTCAATATATAGAAAGATAGCGCAAATCTTGTTCGACCAGGGGAAATTTGAGAGATCTCTTTCCTGTGCCGAGAAAGGATTGGAAATTATCGGGCAAGATAAAGAAGAGATGTGCAGATTGCTCTTGGTAAAGGGGTTGGGTGTTATGATGAGGGGAGAAGTAAGAGATTCCATCGAAATCATTAAAACCGAGATCGATGTGGCAAAAAAAATAGATAATAAAAGTATTTTAGCAAACGGCTATCATAATCTGGCACGGATACATCATCACCAAAGTGATGATGAGAGTAGTAGAAAATACCTGAATAATGCTATAGAGTTACGAGAAGAAACTGGGGACAAGAAGGGTCTTTCTTTATCGTACAATAATCTAGCAAACATATATTTAAGACAATGGGATTTTAATAATGCATTGAAATACTATCAGAAGAGTCTAGAGCTTGCAGAAGAAATGGGAATGAATTACCATTTAGGCTCACCAGCTATGAATATTGGTGTAACAAAACAACATCTAGGAGAGTTGGAGGAAGCAAGAGTATATTATGAAAAAAGCAAAGTATTATTTGAAATGAGCGATCAACGTATGAATATCGTTTTAGTAAACATCAATCTATCAAGGAACTCGATCCGATGTGGTGATTTGAAAGATGCATACGATCAAAGCCAGAAAGGCTATTCCCTTGCCAAAGAAATTGATTTTAAGAGAGGTCTTTTTTTATCTTTACTCGATAGTGTGATGATTTTAAGGATGATGGGAGAACTGGACGAATCCATGGAACTTTTAAACGAGAGCATTAAGATATGTGATGAATTAGGAAATAAAAAATATATAGCTGAAACATATTTACAGATAGGGGATGTACAAAAAGATAAGGGAGATCTCGAAAAAGCTATAAAAAGTTACACTGATAGTAAAAACATATACGAAGAGACCATATATGAACACGATGTCGCTGTGGCAGAGAACGCTCTAGCGGAGACATATCTACTGCTTGAGAATATGGATAAAGCAAGGTACCATCTGGAAAATTCTACTGAGATAGCTGAAAAGATGAATGACCACTCGCTCGATGCGAAAAACCATCGTCTAAGGGGTATGTTAAAAAGAAAGGAAGGTGATCATGAAACTGCTTTGGACGAATTAAATCGCTCAAAAGTACTATATCAAAAATTGAGCGAACGTCCCAAAATCACCGAAGTTGAATTCGAGATAGGCCGAACTATGATCAAGAAAGGGGATAAGAAACAAGGTCTGTCTATCATCAATGATGCGAGAAACGAATTCGATAACATGGGTATGGTACCGATGAAAAAAAAGTGTGAAGAGTATTTTGACTGAAGATATCTATCATCTTAATAGATTTAATACATCGTCTATACAATAAATCAAGTAGTCATCCAAGATGATCGACCGTGTTTTTTCCAAACACTCAATGAACTCAGCTACATCCGTGTTGTTTCTATGTGATTTTTGTACGTCTGACTTTGATTCTTTCATTGTGTCGGGGTCAAGCATATGATCAGCATCCTGTTGTTTTCATTTACGTTTTAGATATTAAATATATGAAAGAAAGGGGTTTGGGGTTTCTAGTAGTCCACTGTCCAGACCACTGCGGTGTCGGTTGGGTTGTGTACCCAGTAGCCCTTGCCGGGTTCGAAAGAAAAGGCTTCCGGACTGTAGTCGTATGCCAGGTTGTATGTTTGTGAGTCATCGAAGTAGCCGACCCTGTCAACTTCTCCGGGTAGTCCATGATTACCCGCTGTTTCACTAGGCAGTCCAACCATGGTCCAGCCGGAATACAGTGTTATGTCCGTGCTCGCCGGCGGCGAACCCTCGATGGTCAGCGTATCACCGGTCGTCATCCGTATCCATATACCCATGCGGTGGCTCCACGATTGGAGGTTGTTATACCTTTCTGCTCTACCGGGTACGTACGAACTCCACTCACCGGTAGAACTATCGTAGTACATCACACGGTCGTAGTTACCGTCTATGTCAGCGAGTATCGCCTCTAGCGATGTATCCGTCGGTATCAGATTGAAAGACACGAAGTTCCAACCGCCTGCATCTCCACCTGCGCTCAATGGTATATCAAATGTCTCAGTCTCTCCACCGGGTTCCTGCACAGCATCTGTGTTCTGATCCTCAAGACCGTTGGTTCCCACTGCGCGGACAACGTACCACCAGAAGATACCGTCTGGCATACCTTTTTCATAATCTACGTAGGAGTAATTAGATGATTGATCAACGGCTTCCACAGTATCAACAAACGTACTTCCGTCCCACGGACCGCCCGGATCATCCGATCGGTAGATCTTGTAGTGACTAACCTCGCCTATGTCCTCGTCTGGGCTTGCGGCCCATGTGATGCGGTTGTCTTTGTCATCTTCTTCATCGAATATCTGAGCGTCCATAAGTATGTCATCTATCCTCCAACCAGCTCCAGCGGAACTATACTTTCTAACTCCTGCGTCCCATCGAAGATAGATACTCTCTCCTTTATAATCGGTTAGATCGAAAGTTGCGGGAATCCAATCTCTAGTACCACCCCATCCTGGTTCACCACCAAGTGGTTGTCCATAAGCATCTCTTATAGTACCATCGTATCCTTCTTCAGGGGTGATTATGGACCACGGACCGTCGATACCTTGCGTGGATATCTTCACATTGCCACCATCGTCTATTCTTTCTGCTGAGCTGTAAAAATCATACCAGTGTTTGAACGTTAACCATACTCCATACTCCTCGTTTGCATCCGAGGGGATAGTTATCTCCGGTGAGATCAACGCGCTCAACATACCATCAGATCCTGAGTTATATTCTCCATCTCCGAAGTCCCATGAGTTCTCACCAGAGGTCGCCCCATGTTGACGGATACCCCACTCACTTGCATCGTCATGTGAAGTTTGGTTTGTATATCCCAGATCACCTCCTTCTACATCGTCATCGTAGATTACTTCTATCCATTTACTGATGTGTTCGACTCCCAGGTTTGTAGGTGATTCGGGAGGTACTCCGATGATAGAAAAGACAACATCGTTGGTATCCTCTTTTCTTCTGCCAGATGTATCTGTTGCTCGGATACGAACAACACAATCACTACTATGTTCATTTGGTAAGGCCCATGTGTAACTACCAGTATCTTCCAAGCCAGTTTCTATTATTTTCCAAGTTTCACCATCATCTATACTGTAAGCAAGAGATGTACTGTCTACAGGGTCATCGCCATCTTCGGTCGTCCATGTTATTTCCTCTTCGGTCCTAGCGTGCCATTCTTCGCCTCCATTAGGTTTAGTCAATGTTACTTCCGGAGGATTTCCGTCATGCTCTCTCACGCCCCCACTGACCACAATCGCAAAGGGTAGTTCACCACTGGGGACATTATACGCAGTTACTCTAACATTGTATGTCCCGGAGTCCACTCCATTTTGATCCGGTAGTAAAAGAACGTTCTCCTCAACATTCAATCCATCAAATTCTCCACTCCTTAAACCACTCCATGGATTGCTAGTAGGATTTGGTTCAGAATAACCCGGATTATAACCCGTGAATGCATTACCTACATACCTTGTACCATCTGGGGCCGTGACCTCAATATCTAGATCATTTACTATAGCAGGATCATCTTCGTCCGAACCTTCATTACCGGGCCAATCAGTCCATCCTAATGTTATTTCCAACTCCTGTGATGGATCATCTACGTGAAAATCCATTTTCCAACTTTGTCCGGTGGACAGATTGAGTCCTTCAGACCAAGAATCATAGGCGATCAACTTCCTTTCGTCGCCCTCAAAGTGCATTACCCTATCTAACTTACTTCTGCCGTAGCCCTGATCACCATTTGGGAAACGATTGTCATTTTGATATGCACCTTCACCACTTATCTCTACAGCCCCATTAATCAGGGTTGCTCTTACCAAAGCGTTAGTTGGATTGAAACCATCAAATGGATCCACATTTCCCGAAGGATACCATCCATCTCTATAATACTGTCTAACTTGTGCGACCTGGCCTGCTATTCCGGGGGTGGCCATACTAGTACCAGATAAACGTCTGTATTCATCACCATAAACACTTGAAGCAGAATATATACCCCTTCCTACATGTAATATGGTTGGCTTTATCCTTCCATCTGTAGCATATCCGCGACTGCTCCAAGAAGGTATATCCTCTGGTTGAGTATATTCATCTACGGCACCTACGCTGATGATATTTTTACCTTCAGATTGTCTAAATAGTGTATATTCATCTGGCCCATTATTTCCCATGGCAAAAAGTATGTTGGAATATATATGATCCCAGGTAAATGCATCTCCTTCAATTGCCATATTTACGTAACCTTGACCACCACCCCAGCTATGAGTATAAGTTCTAGAGCCCCTGTTATGAGCATCGGCCCATGAATCATGATACATATCACTTGGTGGTTCAGGGCTCGTACCCTCCGCGATATCTTGGAATATCAATCTAGCATCCATAGCGTTACCGTCATGGTTGCTGTAAGAATCATATGGTGGCGAATTTCCTAAAACAGTCCCGGCAACGTGTGATCCATGATGAACGCCGTTATCCAAATCTCCATTTGCGTCCCCAGGTACATAGTGTGCCTGTACCTTTCTGTGTTCATCGCCTACTGGTTTTCGAAGGTACTCGTGATCACTATCTGGATCTGCAAAAGCCTCATGCGGTGTTGGAACACTAGCACTTCCTCCATTCAATTCACTATCAACTACCGTAATCAGCTCCCCTTCTCCAGTCACGCCCATATCCGTCACTTTTCTATTCTCGTATTCATTTGTTTGTGCTACCCATGTTGCATGATAGTTGACAAATTCATCCTGGTACTCAGCAGGTATTATAGCTTTTACCTGCCTTGAATTGGCTAATTCAACCAAGTTGTCCCCATCGATCTCTACATGCATATACTGGATATGCTGCGCTCCTACAGTTTTACGTACAACTCCACCACTTTTCATTATGGTTTCCACCGTTTCCATCGTATTTCCGCTGTTGAAAAGATAAACATCAACGTTCAATGGACCTGATCGTTCCATCAAATTCACGTCCAATTTGTAAGCGGGTTGATACATACCCACCCACCTAACGAAATCGAGTTCTTCAACAGAATATCTTGTGGATGAATCCATCTCGATGATGTAATTGAATCTGTGTCTGAATTCTTGTAGTCCCCCCCCTAATTCTCGTATTTCATCCAACCACTCTGTTTCGATAGGACCTATGAACTGAACGATATAGAAATTTATTTCATCTGCATGGTCGTTTCCTATCTTTAATTCGTCTGGAATATCTGGTACACCGTCTTTCACATTGAATGAGTTTGATAACGATCCTACGTAATCACGATTCTTCATCCTCTCAATCTTCAAACCCATGTTTTCTATCTGTGGTATATCGTTAGAATCGAGTTCTACCAGCACAAAGCTGTCGTACTCGTGAATTATTTCTCCCCCTACAGATTCCAACTGAGCTATATCGTTAGCTTCTTTGGTTCTGATTAAAACAACCTCTTTTTCTATATCTTCCTTTACGGAATTCACAGCGACCGCTGAAAATATCGAGATTATCAACAGTGTTGTAAAAACCATAGCCAATAGTTTCTTTTTGTCCATCTTTATTACCTCTTCAACTATCAATGATTGATAATAACTCGCTATGAACCTATTTATTATTAGGGCGAAAATTTTCGGGGAAATACCCTTGATAAGATCAAGGAAAGCAGAGTGCAAATTTTAGATTGAATTAATACATCAATGATTTATAAGATATCAAGCAACCTCTCAATACATCTTTTTAATTCCTCATCCTCGCAGATACTATTTATAGTCAAAGACACAACTTTTGATGATTTTTTTTTGTGACTTTGACGTCTAACAAGAAAGTTCGTTTTTTCTTGTGATATTTGGAATTTTTAAAAATTCCGAAATAAGCAGTGGAGGACATAACGAGTTGTTAAGAAGTTATGTCTTCCACTATAACTTTGCCAATTACTCTAGGAACCGTATTCTCCTCTCGTCCATCTCCTGGTTTTCGATGTCCGTGAAACGGAGCTCTGAAACCACAGTATCTTTATCGAGAATGTCTATCAACTATTCGATAAATGAAAAAAGGAAAGGGTTTGGTGTTTAGTAGTCCACGGTCCACGTCACCGTATTGTCGGTTGGATTGTGTATCCAGTAACCTTCACCAGGTTCGAAAGCGAAGGCACCCGGATCATAGTCGTATGCCAAATTGTATGTTTGTGAGCTATCGAAGTAGCCTACCACATCAACTTCTCCGGGTAGTCCATGATTACCAGATGTCTCACTGGGCAGTCCAACCATGTTCCAACCGGGATTTAACGTGATATCCGTACTAGTTGGCTGTGCTCCTTCGACGGTCAGAGTGTCGCTGGTCGTCATCCGTATCCAGATACCCATTATATGATCCCATTTATCCAGGTTGTTGAAGTGTTCCGCTCTCCCCGGTACATGAGAGTGCCACTGGTCAGTACCCGAATCGTAGTACATCACTCTATCGTAGTTACCGGAGATACCGTAGTCCTGGTCTTCAAGTATGATCACTAGTGAGCTGTCTAGAGGAACAAGGTTGAACGATACGAAGTTCCAACCACCAGCATCTCCACCTGCTGTGAGTGATATATCAAAGGTGCTCGTTTCCCCACCGGGCTCCTGAACCGCGTTGGTGTTCTGCTCCTCCAGTCCATTGGTCCCCACTGCGCGGACAACGTACCACCAGAAGATACCGTCTGTCATACCTTTCTCATAATCTACGTAGGAGTAATTAGATGATTGATCAACGGCTTCCACAGTATCAACAAACGTACTTCCGTCCCAAGGGCCATTTGGATCATCCGATCGGTATATGTTGTAGTGACTCACCTCATCGATGGTCTCATCAGGGCTAGCGTCCCATGTGATACGGTTGTCTTTGTCTCCTTCTTCATCTAAAATCTCGCATTCTATATATATATCATCGATGCGCCAACCTTCGCCAGCACTAGTGAGTCTATTGACACCTGCATCCCAGCGGATATGAATCGTTTCGCCGATATAGTCTGTAAGATTGAAGGTAGCAGTGGCCCAATCAACAGTACCACCCCATCCGGGCTCACCACCAAGTGGCTGATCCCAGGAGTCATCCAAAATGCCATCATATCCTTCTTCAGGGGTGATGATTTCAAAATTACCGTTAGCACCGTTCGTAGATATCTTCACGTTGCCACCATCGTACATTTTAATCGATGGTTTGTAGAAATCTCGCCAATGTTCGAAAGAGAACCATACGCCATACTCTTCGCTCGCATTCGAAGGTACCGTTATCTCCGGCGAGATAAAGGAGCTCAGCATACCCTCACTTGTTTTGTTATATTCTCCGTCACCGAAATCCCACGAATTAGCACCTGAAGATGCTCCATGTTGACGGATGTCCCATTCACTAGCCTCCGCATGAGAGTATTCAGTAGTATAACCAAGATCTCCACTTTCCACATCATCATCCAATAATACTTCCACCCATCGACTGATGTGCTCAACATAACGATTCTCAGGAGGATCGGGTGGGATCCCCACTATTGTGAATACATCGTCACTGAGATCATCGCCCCATCGACCTGCTGTATCCAATGCGCGAACCCGAACCAAACATTCGGAACTGTCAACGTTGGGTATGGTCCATGTGTAACTTCCAGTATCTTCTAATCCTGTGGCTATATCTTCCCAATTATCCCCTCCATCTATGCTGTATGCAAGAGATATACTGTCTACAGGATCATCACCTTCTTGGGTTGTCCAAGTTATTTCCTCTTCCGTCTTTGCATCCCAAACTTCGCCGCCATTAGGGCTGATAACTGTTGCCGAGGGCGGTTGGCCTGGGGCCATGGGATTCGCATTGTGAACAGCAAGGGCAAAGTCTTGGCTGTTATAACCTAAACCTACACCGTCTTCAGCGATATTTCGTGCCTCGATTCTCACGGTATAAGTTCCGACTTCTACGTCATCCGGGTGGATATAGACGTTCTCAACATTATTCGTGTCGTCCCATCCATCACCGCTCCTATCAAAAACGGACATCGCATCGGTGGAATGCTGGGTCCAGCCGTAATCAAAGGCATTACCTCGATAAACGTTTCCACTAGGTGTTTCTATCTCGATATTCAGATCGTTCATCAAACTTGGATCACTCTCGGTCTCAGGAGGTGCTTCCTTATCCGTCCACGTAAGGGTGAATTTCATTGGCTCTCCTACTCTATCTGATTCAACAAAGTACTCCTCAATCTGACCGCTTTCCGTGAATATATGTTCTTGATCCATGAACCTGAAGGGGATAGGATCGTTCACCGGTCGTGCTAACTTTGAGATATCCACCATACCCCAACCTTCATCTTGATTGGGTATGGGACCGCGGGTATTACCATCTATCGGATTCGCTGTGTTTATTATAATCGCTCGTACCATCGCCGGACTAGGACGTTCATATTCAATGTGGTTATCTTCATACCACTGAACAACGTTTGCTGCTGCGCCAGACACTGCAGGTGTTGCCATAGAAGTTCCGGACATGTCAGTATATCCAGACGTTATTCCGGTGGAAACTATTCCTTTCCCAGGGGCAACTATGTCAGGTTTCACACGGTTATCCTGAGTAAAACCACGGGAACTGAAATCCGCCACTTCTTCGGGATTATCTGCCGATAAGTCTGGATTATATGTGTCCGTTGCACCGACCGATATGAGATTTTTAGCGCCCCCGGGATGGATTGTTGTAGTGTCGTCCGATCCAGAATTTCCAGCAGCTGCAAGTAAAACCATGTTTTCACCCCTTGTAGCTGCATCATAACGGGAGCACCTTACCTCATATGCACCATCACCAGTCGAGGTACCCCATGAATTAGAATGTACATATGCATCAGAGTTTTCATTTGCTACCCTAACTATGTCATAATGATCATCGGGGCCTACCCATTGTGAACCCCCGGAGCCTCCAAAAATTCTTACAGAATATAATTTGGCACCTGGGGCAGAGCCTTGTGCCGCGTAGTAGTCGTTATACGCCTTTTCACCAGTCCCTCCGTATGTGTGCCCTGCTATAGAACCTGCAACATGGGTACCATGTCCGTGATCATCTTGCCAACTTCCGCTGTCGTCAAAAGAGTAACCGCCTATCACACGATCCTGAAAATCTTCGTGTTGTCCATCCACGGTTCCACCGCCGAGACCAGTATCTGCTACTGCTATGACAACCCCATCGCCGGTATAACCTAGCTGGTTCATGTACGAGCCGTAATCTCCATGTTCACGATAAGCAGTTTCCGGATCAGCATCATCATCGAAGAACCATAGACCGCCGCCGATGATCTGGGTGGCCATCTCACCCAAAAGCTCATCCTCTAATCTTTCAGAGATATAAAGTACATCGTTCATTTTGGCTAGCTCGTGCAGATCTTCTTCGGTCTCTACAAGAGCTGTTAAAACATATCCGCCTTCTCCGAGTCTTGTGGAAGATATGATAGATCGGGTTCCGCTGATGATATTCAAACTATCACGACTAGCTCCGGGAACCAATCCTATATTAACAATCCCAGTATCTATCCCAGATTGTAACTTGTATTCAGGATGGTATATTCCTACCCAATCTACAAAATAAAGATCGGCGACCTCTTCAGCTTGTTCGGGAGTCATCCGTACCTTATAAGCATAGTTATGCATGTAACTCAATATCTCCACGCCTATGTTCTCCATCGTAGGTCGCCAATCCTGTGCTATGGGTCCCAGCATGTGGACGATATACAGACCTTTTTCACCAGGCTCGTAACTATCGACGCACAGTTCATCTGTTATCTCAGGTTCCCCTTTAGTAAAGTCGAACGTTTCGCCCGCTACGTATAAAGTAGTCCTATGCCCCATCATCTCTATGTCTAGCCCTTTATTTTTCAACTGTCGTAATGCTGCAGAATCGAGCTCTACTAGCGCAAAGTTGTCATAAGTCTGCAATATATCTGCGCCTAGATCATCTATGTATGCCAATTCATTGCTGTCACTGGTCCTCACGAGCACGATATCCGTCTTGCCCTCGGAAAAGGACTCCACGGATATCGTTGAAAAAACCGAGATCACCAATACAACAGAAATAAATACCGGAATTATATTTTTTGTTTCCATGGTTGTCGTCTCCTCAATTATTTAACTTTATTAGAATAATGGGTCAACTTTGTATATAAAATTAGGTCGAAATTTTTCGGTTATTTGGGGGTAGAAAATTAATATAATAAAACTAGATATACCTCAAGAGATGAAATCACGGCCACTGACGGATAATGCAAAAAGACGAGGGAACTTGATTTTTTCATTGTAGCAGGATCAAGCACATTATCAGCATCCTGTTGTTTTCATTTCGATTTGAAATATATAGAAAAGGAAGAGGTTTGGGGTCAGTAGTTCACTGTCCAGATTACTGCATTATCGGTTGGGTTGTGTACCCAGTATCCCTCACCGGGTTGGAAGACGAAAGTGCCTGGGTCGGAATCGTAGGCGATATTGTATTCCGCAGAACTATCGAAATAACCGACCTTATCTACCTCTGCCGGTAGGCCATGGTTGCCTGTACTCTCACTGGGCAGTCCGACCATGTTCCATCCGGGATTTAACGTGATATCTGTACTCGTGGGTTCGGTTCCTTCGACCGTCAAAGTATCGTCAGCGTTCATCCGTATCCATACACCCATGGTATGATCCCAACCGGTCAAACCATTGAAGTGCTCTGCTCTTCCAGGTATATAGGACTGCCATTCGTCTGTACTAGCGTCGTAGTACATCACCTTATCGTAGTTGCCCGAGATCCCGTAATCAGCGTCGTCTAGTATCGCCGTGAGATCAGAGTTCGCCGGAACCAGGTTGAATGATACGAAGTTCCAATCGTCTGCTTGAGTGTCGGTAGTGAGAGATATGTCGAATAGACTGGTTTGCGCACCAGGTTCCTGTACAGCATCCTCGTTTTCTTCTTCAACACCATCTTCTGATACCGCTCTTACAACGTACCACCAGTATGTATCATCGAGTTCGCCTTTCCCTTCATCCACATAACTGTAACTAGCGGAACCGTCGGCTTCGACTTGACATATATGAGTAGTCTCGTCCCATGGACCATCGGGATTTTCCGAACGATAGAGATTGTAATGGTCGAGGGGTTTTACTTCATCGATTATATCTTCGTCACTGTTCATGGTCCCTGAAACATCCCCCTCGCTTGAATCCCAGGATATCATGTTATGGTCCGTACCTTGATAATTCAAATTGACCGTGATGTCGTCTATACGCCAACCATCGCCATTTGTTACACTATCACATGTGCCTACATTCCATCGGATGTGTACGGATTGACCTACATATTCCGACAGGTCAAAAGTTACTGTTTCCCAGGACATTTCACGACCAGTCCAACCGGGTTCTCCACCTAATGGATTATCATCCTCATCATTGATTATGTAAGGATAACCACCTTCAGGTTCGATCAACTCGAAGGTTCCATTGGGTCCATCTGTAGATATACGTACATTGGCCCCATGTAAACTCGTAGAAGGATATAGATCACGCCAATGCTGGAAAGTCAATTCCGCTCCGAGTTCATCGGGTATCTCTATCTCAGGCGATATCAATCTGCTTTCTCCTACGATCCCTCTTTCCCATCCACCATCGCCCCAATCCCAAGAGTTGTCTCCGACCGCGGAACCGTGAGTACGTATGTCCCAGGTTGAAGCAGTGGTGTCGGAGTCCCAGGTTTGATAACCTTTATCCTCTGAAACGTCATCGTAGAATATATCTTCATATTCCGAGTTCCACCATTCCACATCTAAATTGGTCGGTGGTTCGGGTGGATAACCAACAAGGTCAAAATGGTCACTTAAATCGTCACCTGAAGTTCCTCCTTGACAGTTGACCCATACTCTAACACGAGATTCAGAGGATGTTTCATCAGGTATCTCCCACGTATACTCTCCCGTATCATCAATACCTTGTACTATCGGGTTCCAAGTGTTTCCTCCATCAGTAGAATACTCGAGATCAACACCTACGATAGGTTCGTCACCCTGTGTGCTATCCCATGTGATGTGTTCTTCATCCCCAGCATTCCACTCTTCTCCACCTGCTGGAGATGTTAGGATTACTTCAGGAGGGGTAATATCTGTGATAGTGAATTCATCACTAACATCAATTCCTGGGTCTGTCTCATTTATGTCATCATGTACAGTTGCACGAATCACGGCTTGGTCTGTAAGTTGGTCCGGAACGGTCCACATATATGATCCAGTATCACTGTAACCATCTACGATATGATCCCAGGTGGAACCCCCGTCGACGCTGTATTCAATATCTACACTAGTTATATTACCAGCACCTTCAAAGGTACTCCATTTTATCTCTTCTTCCTGACCAACTTCCCAGTACTCTCCACCGAGAGGTCGTTCGATCTCTATCTGCGGATCATCAGCAACGTTATAAACCGTCAGTGCATAATCTTGATTCTGATCTCCATCTTGGGTGCCATCTTCAGGTATATTGAAACCATGTATTTTTATCGTATAAGCTCCAGACTCGACTTCATCAGGATGTATATACACATTCAGGACATTGTTGGTATCGTCCCAACCGTCACCATTGTCATCGAAAAGGGACATGGTATTTATGTTTGGATAGGTATAATCTGACGTACTCTCTTCTCCTGCATCTCCTGCAAAAGCGTTACCACGGTAAACATCTCCACTTGGTGATATGACTTCTAGGTTCAAATCATTTATAAGGGCAGTCCCAGTCCCAGTATTCCCCGGAGCCTCTTTATCAGTCCAAGTCAGAGTAATTCTTAGCGGTTCGTTTTGATCTTGCGCCACTACCGTATGTTCATCAACATCACCAGTTTCCAATAAATTTTCTTGGTCCAGAAATTCGAAGTTGGTGGGATCGTCTTCAGGTAGTCCTAATTTAGATATATCAACCCTGCCCCAGCCTTCATCACCGTTTGGAATATGTCCTGTATTACCTGTATCCACATCAGATGGAACGGCTGTATTTATCAACAATCCTTTGACTAGAGCTGGACTTGGCCTTACTCCGTAATTATCTTCATACCACTCAACGAAAACCCCTGCTGCACCTGACACTACTGGGGTGGAAAAAGAGGTCCCTGAGCTAACAAAATATGAGTCGTCACCTTCATGGCCTGTGGATAAGACGCCTTGCCCTGGTGCAGTAACATCAGGCTTTACCCGATTATCAGAGGCAAAACCACGAGAACTGAAATCTGCAATATTTTCTGGATTATCTGCATAATGATTACCTATATTTTCAGGGAAGAAATTTTCACTAGCTGCAAGTGCTATTATGTTCTTTGCTGTCGCAGGTGGTGTCACACCTGTTTCACCTTCGTTACCTGCCGCTGCTACTATCACCATGGGTTCATTATGTGCCGAGTTCCGATTTGAATCCCGTGTAGCCCTATCGAAAATGTTTGAATCACCAGTGTATTCGTTGTAATTCGCTAAATTACCCCATGAATTAGAGTGGATGTATGCATCTGCTTCCTGTTTGGCAACTTCAAAAAGTTCGAAACGATCCGATGGGAATATTGGACTCCCATCATCAGCAAATACCTTTTCTATAAAGAGTTCTGAGTCATATGCTAAACCTTGCGCGGTGTAGAAGGGGCCTAAATTTTCGATAGCATCTGAAGAATCTGCAGTATGTCCAGTACCCGCATAAGTGTTACCAGCTGCCACTCCCGCTGTTTGAGTGCCGTGACCATGTCCGTCCTCCCAAGTATTTCCTTGCCAGTAATAACCCCCAATTATCCTGTCCTGGAAGTCTGGATGTTCGTATGCACCAGTATCTGCAACAGCTATTACGATGCCATATCCAGTATATCCAAGATGATTTATGTGTGCTCCATAGTCAAATTCGTTGTTATAACCCCTCCATGGGTTGTACGGATCATCATTGGGGTCCCATTGCCAGTTCCCCCCACCGGTTATCTGGCTAGACACTTCTCCATGTAGGCTAGATTCAACGATCCTAGAGAGGTAATCAACATCGGTGATAGTAGCTAAGTTGTGCAAAGCTTCTTTGGACTCTACTTCAGCTTTGATCTCGATACCTCTATCCTTTGGAGCCATTGACGAAATCGCCGTGACAGATTCTGCATTTAAAACCCTGTCTATACTATCACGTTCAGCACCTTCTACCAATCTTATCTTCACTTCTCCAGGTTCGAGGTCCGGTTGAATTTTGTATTCCGGATGATATATACCGACCCAATCAACAAAATCGAGTCCACCTACCCTATCTGCAACCTCAGGTGTCATCCGTACCCTATAGGCATAGTTGGGTACGTAATTCATCACTTCTACACCTTTTTCTTCGATCTGCGTTCTCCACTCCGGAGCGATGGGACCGAGCATGTGAATCAGGTATTGACCTTTTTCACCGGACCCGTATCCGTCGACCCTCAGTTCTTCAGATATCTCAGGTTCACCATCTTTTATATCAAATTCGTACCGACCGAATCCAACATTTAAAGTAGTTCTGTCTTCCATCGTATCGACGGTGATCTCTCTACCTTTAATCTGCGGTATTGCATCCGGAGCAATCTCGATGAGTGTGAATGAATCGTAAGCGTGTAGAACGTTCGCTCCTAAAGATTCTAAGTATTCTAATTCATTCCATTCAGAAGTCCTCGCTAGTACGATGTCCGTCTCGCCCTCGGAAAAGGACTCCACGGATATCGTTGAAAAAACCGAGATCACCAATACAACAGAAATAAATACCGGAATTATATTTTTTGTTTCCATGGTTGTCGTCTCCTCAATTATTTAACTTTATTAGAATAATGGGGTAAGTTTGAATATAAGGTTAGGGCGTAAATTTTCGGTTTGAAACACTAGTATGGTTTCAATACATTTGGCTCGATTTCATAACCAATATAGATCGTCATCAACATATCATCTCGAAAAATCAGGATTTAAAGATTCTAGTAAACCAACTTATATCTCCCAAATTTTTCTTATAGGGTATTCTGCATAAGACTGAATTTTTACATCCATTCTCCTCAGAAAAGAACAGAGTAGGAGAAATTATCGTGATATTAGGATGGGATTTCGCTGTACCTTACACAATATTCCATTTCTAATAAGCATTGGGCGATATTTTTCGCCCATATTACAAATATTTGGTAATCAAGAGAGATTAATCAATCAGAATATGACACTTTTTATTATTTTCGGGATTTTTGACCTTGGCGGTGAATAGATATTGAGCCAGTAGTTATATCGAAGGGAGGTCGACGACTATTTCCGAAGATAATAAAAAGTCTCCAGAATATATCCATAAGTTATTAATAATGGTT
This sequence comes from uncultured Thermoplasmata archaeon, assembly GCA_964486225.1. Taxonomy (GTDB): domain Archaea; phylum Thermoplasmatota; class Thermoplasmata; order Halarchaeoplasmatales; family Halarchaeoplasmataceae; genus Haladaptatiplasma. Next base: position 46,587 of record CAZAMQ010000007.1, read on the forward strand.
GTTTTTATTGTCATAAAATGGTTACTATCAAAGGAAGAGAAAAGATACTTCTTCATCTTATCGAGACCAAATATAGTATCCATAGTAAAGAGATGCCTTTGAAACTCTGTCAGCAGGGTATCAGCGAATGGACTGATCTTAGCATACCACGAGTATCCATATATTTAAACGAGTATATAGATAGAAACCTCATAACTGCAAAGACGAGATATATACAGGGGTTGAAACAAAAAAGAAAGGTATATTTCTTGACCCCCTTAGGACAAGAAAAAGCTAAAGAAATTAAAAAAAACATAATCGATGAGGGGGTAACCATACGGTCTATGGATGGCGAACAAAAGATCAGTTTGGGGGATGTAGATAAATACATTGATTCAGCGAATCCTCTCCTTATCGCCCTAAATCTAATCGATGAAGATGAGGTGATCGATCTTACTTTTTCGGATGCAGAAGAAGATGTTTTTGTAGGTCGCCAAAAAGAGATGGATCGGTTTAAAGAGATTTTGGAAAAAGTGGTAGAAGGGGAAACTAAGGTCGTTTTGATAGCTGGAGAGGCTGGAGTTGGTAAAACACGATTGGCAACCGAATTTGAAAAGAATATATGTGATAAAGGATATCAATTTCTTTCCGGACGAGCGTATTACGGCACATCCGAACCGTATCTACCCATCAGGGAAGCATTAGAAGATCATGTTGATGATAAATCGCCTGAGTATAAACCACTTCTTTTGATGGGGACTAAAGGAGCTCCAGTTGTGACGGAGAGACAAAAATTGAACGGCCAACGAAAGTATATATGGTACGACCTGGGCAAGATGCTGGAAAAAAAAGCTTCGGATAAGCCACTCGTCATCTTCCTAGATGATCTGCAGTGGGCGGACAGATCAACCATTTTAGTCATTAATTATCTTGCTAACAAAATATCGGGCTCACCTATACTATTCATAGGGACTTACCGTCCGGAGGATATAGACGGTAGTCATCCGGTGAATGAGTTGATTAGCCACCTTACAAGGGAAAATTTGTTGGAGAAAATAGATTTAGAGCCTCTGGAAAAAAAGCATGTTAGAAAGATAACACAACGTTTGATCGGACGGATCGACATACCTGATTATTTCATAGATATTCTTTATGAGATCACCGACGGCAATCCCCTTTTTGCGCGTGAATGCGTGAAACATATGCTGGAGGAAGGGGATATCGATGTAAAATCTGATCGTTATCCTACTGAGAAAGATGAAGTAAACATACCTGATATAGTCGAAGGGGTGATAGATCGGAGGATACGTAATCTTGAGGATCTAGACACGAACAAATTACTGCAATTGGGTGCTGTGATAGGGGATACCGTCCCCTTCGAGTTGCTGAATCATTGTGTTGATATGGATGTATTGGATATCCTAGATAATGTAGAGAAGTTGATGAAGTATGGCTTGTGGTATGAGCTTCCTGAAGAATATACCTTTTCTTTTTCACACGGTTTGATACAGAAGAGCGTTTATGAAAGCATACCGAATAATCTACGAAAGTCTCTTCATCTACACGTTGCAGAGAAAATAGAACGAGTTTACAAGGATGAGAACCATAGATACTGGTCTAACCTTGGCTTTCACTATGAACGAGGAGAGAAGTTCGAGGAAGCTGTTGATTGTTATGTAAGCGCAGGTGATGAAGCTAAGAATATGTATGCCCATGAGGATGCTGTAGATATGTATGAAAAAGCCCTTCGATTGATGGAGGGGATAGAATCTAAAGCAGATGAAAAGGCATCTGTTATCGAACAGATAGGAGATACCTATAAAGTATTGGGCGAATATGAGAAAAGCTTAACATACTATGATTCACTTCTAAAGATCAAGGAACCTGATAAATCTCCCTCAATATATCGAAAGATAGCGTATATCATGATCGAACGGGGTAATTTTGAGGAATCTATTTTCTATGTGGAGAAAGGATTGGGTGTGGTCGAGCCAGATAGCGAAGAGATGTGTAGGTTACTCTTGATAAAGGGTTTGAATCTCATTATGGAGGGGGACCTGAAAGAAGCGTTTGAAATTTTCAACGATGAAATCGATGTAGCAAAGGAATTGGAAAATAAACAAATTTTGGCAAACGGCTATCATGATTTAGCATTAGTATATTCCCAGCAGGGGAATTATGAGATGAGTAAAGAGTGCCTGAAAAAAGCGATCGAGTTACGAGAAGAAGAAGGTGACAAGGAAGGTCTTTCGTTGTCATATAATAATTTAGCAGGAACATATCTAAATCAGAGAAAGTTTGATAATGCATTGAGCTACTATCACAAGAGTCTTGAACTAGCAGAAGAACTAGGTATGAACTACCATTTAGGAAAGCCGACCATGAATATAGGGATAATCAAATTAGAAACTGGAGATATAGAGGAGGCTGAGAAATATTTTGAAAGAGCTGAGGGATTATTTGAGATAGGTGATCAAAAAATCGACATGTGTCTAGTATACTTTAATCTAGCTAAGATTCATTTGAAAAAAGCGAATTTACAGGAAGCATATGAGCTTATCCAAGAAGCGTTTTCTATAGCCGATGAAACCAACTACAAAAGAGGCAAATATTTGTCTTTTCAATTAAAAGGAAAAATCTTTAGGATAAGAGGAGAGTTAGAGGGTTCCATCAGGTCATATGATGAAGCTATCGAGATATGCGAAGAGACCAATTTTAAATATGAGTTGGCAGATACAATTATGGATTCAGGTAAGGTTTTTGAGGATATAGGGGATATAGATTCAGCTATCAAAAGATATATCAAGGCTAAGAATATATCCGAAGTAATCGAAGGAGAAATCAGGATCGCTCGTGCCGATACGTATTTAGCTGGGGCTTATGTATCGAAAGGGGATATAAAAAAGTCTAGGACACACCTAGACTCGGTTTCTGAACTCTATAAAGAGATAAATAGTTCCGAATTGAAAGCCGAATATCATCGGGTAAAGGGGATATTGTTCAGAGAAGAAAGCGAATATGAAAGTGCTTTGGAAGAGTTAGAACAGTCGAAAGAATTATATGAGAAACTGAGTGATTCACCGATGCTCATGGAGATCGAATCAGAGATCGGTGTAACCATGGTGCGCATGGGTGACGAAAAGGATGGTTTAAAGATCATCCGAAAGGTTAAGGAAAAAGCCACGGATATCGGTATGGAACATCTAAAGGAAAGATGTGATAAATACTTAGAATGATTTAAAATATATGGTGCAATCTATGAATATATTGTTTCATCCTCACATATACGTTGAAGACCTTTCAACACCTTCAAGAAATACATCGTCATCAGGATATCCTATAATTGCATGATTCAACGAAAACTTCTCTGTTTTCATTCGTTGTCGAACATGTCATGGGATCAACAAGAGATGTATAAAACCATCAATGAACTAGAATAGATTATCAGGATTTGATGTTCAGTCACCGTAGATTTTCACTATAAAAATCGCGGCACAGATGATAACTGCTATCATCCCGATAAATAACCATGATCCAGGTATGGTCCTATCTTCTTCTAGGGTTTCTAGAGCTTCTCTCCCTTGGGATGAAGGAACGGAATTCCCTGTGAGATAAACTTCCGCTTCAACTCTATCTTCCAGGTCCAGACTGTCCAACAGATCGAATAGTACGTTATCTATATCTTCAGATGAAAGATCGTTGTTAGATAGGTTCAGTTCATCAAAGATATCATAGAGATTTGCGAGTTCGGTTTGGGTTGAAAAGGCACCTATCTCATATCCTTCCAAATTGTTGTTTTGAAGTTTAACACTATGTAGAGTGGTTATGCGTGATAGCTCCAACGGGATAATACCATCCAGTTGGTTCGAATCTAGATTTAATCGCTCAAGATTTGAGAGTTGCCCCAGCTCTGACGGTATCTCACCCTCTGGATCGTTGGAACTCAGATATAGATATTCAAGCTTACTTAGGTCTCCTAACTCTTTAGGTATATTTCCGGACAGTTCATTGTCATTAAGATAGATCTCTTCTAATCTTGATAGTTCACCAATAACCGGAGGGATCTCGCCTGAGATCTCGTTCTCGCTCAGATGGAACCATTCAAGGCTGGTGAGTTCGACGAATTCGGAGGGTATTTCTCCTGTCAATCGGTTGGAGCACAGTTTGAGCCATTGGAGGTTTGAAAGTTTCCTCAATTCTTGAGGTATCTCTCCGGACAATTTATTGGGCCGGAGGTCTAAATATTCAAGACTTGATTGATCACCCAACTCTAGAGGTATCTCACCCTCTAGGTCGTTGGAATTCAGATAAAAACTTTTAACCGTCAAAAGGGCTCCAAGTTCCGGAGGTATCTCTCCGGACAGCCGGTTTTCTCGCAGTTCTAAATATTTGGGATCATCGAGTCCACCCAATTCTGAAGGTATCTCTCCGGATAACTCATTAGCTCTCAGGTACAATCGTTCAAGATTTGAAAGTTCCCCAAGTTCGAAAGGTATCTCACCGACTAGACTTTTATAAGACCACGGGATCTCTGTAACATCGGAATATTCTTCTATCTCTACTCTGAACTCTCTCGTATCAAAATCTCCGTATTCACTCCAATCAAAGCTTACGTGATCTGTTTCAATCTTTTCTAAAAGTTCACCATCACCGTAGAATATCCAACTAGGTGTTTTATCATCGACCATAGATATACCCAGGCCGAGCTCGTCCTCCCCGTATTCAAAAGTCCCGAAATCTACCCGACGACTGTGGATTCCAGGTTCTTTCTCTTCTCTATCTGAGTCGGTTACGGATGTACTTCCAAAACTGGTATATAAAACGCTCGAGAGTAATAAAAAGATGATCGAAATTACCAGAAATCTCTTAATCTTCAATGACATAGCGATACTACCTAATCAGATGGCGATTATTAATTATCTTCGGTGAGTGAATTTCATTCCAAAAGATATCCGTGTAGTAGTGAGATTGCGATTCGTTAAAAGTTCCTGTATACGAGTACATCTTCGATGTGCGAGTGTTGGGAATTTCGATTCCAGACGACGAGTACATCTGCATTTATCGAAAATCTGCGAAACACGCCTCGGATATAACAGAATCGTATCCTGCATGTTTATCGACCCACAAATAAAGAAAGAAAGGGGTTTGGGGTTTCTAGTAGTCCACTGTCCAGACCACTGCGGTGTCGGTTGGGTTGTGTACCCAGTAGCCCTTGCCGGGTTCGAAAGAAAAGGCTTCCGGACTGTAGTCGTATGCCAGGTTGTATGTTTGTGAGTCATCGAAGTAGCCGACCCTGTCAACTTCTCCGGGTAGTCCATGATTACCCGCTGTTTCACTAGGCAGTCCAACCATGGTCCAGCCGGAATACAGTGTTATGTCCGTGCTCGCCGGCGGCGAACCCTCGATGGTCAGCGTATCACCGGTCGTCATCCGTATCCATATACCCATGCGGTGGCTCCACGATTGGAGGTTGTTATACCTTTCTGCTCTACCGGGTACGTACGAACTCCACTCACCGGTAGAACTATCGTAGTACATCACACGGTCGTAGTTACCGTCTATGTCAGCGAGTATCGCCTCTAGCGATGTATCCGTCGGTATCAGATTGAAAGACACGAAGTTCCAACCGCCTGCATCTCCACCTGCGCTCAATGGTATATCAAATGTCTCAGTCTCTCCACCGGGTTCCTGCACAGCATCTGTGTTCTGATCCTCAAGACCGTTAGTTCCCACCGCGCGTACTACGTACCACCAGAATATCTCATCAGCCATACCTCTGTTGGGATCGACGTAACTATAATTTGCAGCTCCGTCGGCTGTGAAACTATCTACGAAAGTGCTTCCGTCCCATGGACCGTTTGGGTCTTCCGAACGATACAGATTGTAATGGCTAACCTCTCCTATTGTCTCGTCAGAACTAGGGTTCCATGTTATTCGATTGTCTTTATCGCCGTCTTCATCGCTGATCAATGTTTCCATACGCAGATCATCTATACGCCATCCGGCATTATCTCCATTACCTGCCCAACTCACTCCGGCGTCCCAACGTATGTGGATGGTCTCGCCTATATAGTCCGTAAGGTCGAAAGTAGCGGTGGTCCAATCAGATTGATGACTCCAACCGGGTTGCCCGGCCAATGGCTGATCGAAATTACTAGCCAGGTCGCCGTCATAGCCTTCTTCAGGGGTGATGATCGACCATGGACCATCAGAGCCTGAAGTGGAGAGCTTTACGTTACCGCCGTCATACAACGTGGTGGATGAACTGTGGAAATCCCGCCAGTGCTCGAAGGTTAACCATACACCGTGATCTTGGGTTGCATTTGCAGGTACGGTTATTTCCGGAGTGATCAACCAGCTCAACGGACCTTCGAATGTTATCACGTTGTACGCCCCGTCGCCGAAATCCCATGAATTCACGCCTGAAGAAGCTCCGTGCTGACGTATACCCCATTCACTGGCCTCGTCATGTGATTTGCCTGTTATATATCCGAGGTCCCCGCCTTCAACGTCATCTTCGAATAAGACTTCTATCCATTGACTGATATGCTCAACATCAAGGTTCTGCGGCGGGTCCGGCGGGACTCCGACTATCGTGAAAACATCATCGCTGATATCCTCGCCCCATCTACCCAAGGTATCTATTGCACGTACGCGGACCAAACATTCGTCGGTGAAAACGTTCGGTACTCTCCATAGATAATTACCGGTATCGTCTATATCCCTTATGATTGTTTTCCATGTACTCCCAGCATCCATACTGTACCACAGATTTATGTGATCTATAGGATCATCACCTTCTTCGGTTGTCCATGATATATATTCATCTTCGCGACCATACCACTCTTCACCGCCATTAGGAGCGACAAGGTTTACACTTGGTGGCTCGCCATCCAACATGACTTCCATATCTATTCTACTACCCCATTCACCACCTATGCTGAATTCATTTGAAGATGTCCATGCAGACACGGAAAATGTGTCGCTTTGGGTATATCCAAACTCCACAAGATTGCCGTAATTCAGCTCGTAATATCCGTTCAAACCCGTATTTATTTCCAAGGTCTCTCCTGTATCTAGATTTTCTAATGTTACCGGCATATCTGCAACGGGTGAACCATCGCTGACATCGGTTACCGTTCCATAGAGTATGTAAGGGACTGGAGGATATATATTGGTCGTTCCATCGCCCAGATCCGTATCCGATACTCGCATCTGGTATATCAATGAATCATCCACGTCTTGATTTATCGTCATGATATCACTCGGGTCCGGATAAAATCCTTCTGTCCCTGACCCGCCCGTGTGTATCTCGTAGCACAATGATGTGGCACCCGATATATCATAGATCCAATCAAGGGCAGTACCGGGAGGACTGTAACCTATCAACTCGTCTGCTTGCCCATATGCGTAATGCCAGCTTTGATCGCCCATTCTCGAGGTCAGGGAAGTCATATGGGCCGCCATTCCCCTGTACCATTCATCATGTGGCGAGGGATCTGTGGTATAAGCCCAGGGTATGAGCAGTGACCCGTGATAGCTGTGAATATTTTGATATGACTGTATATCGCGTGACAACATGAAATCTCGTAAATGCCAGTTTTCGTACTCGGAAAAGGGGGCTTCGCCTCGATATTGATTTGAACTCGGGTCTGTATTGCCGTCTTCCCAAGCGATATCCCAGTTACGATTCAGATCCACACCCACTGCATAGTTAGGTGTGGAATCGTTCCTGTTCTTCCTCCAAGCCGCTCTGTTCTCGTATACCCCGTTACCATCGTAAATGTAGCCATCTGGGTTTTGCATGGGCATGATATATATTATTCGATTGTTCAACAACCAGTAGATCGTCTCGTTTGTATCGTACTCGTTGAGCAGCCTCCACATCAAGTAAGAGGCTACCTGAGGACCTGACCATTCTCTCGCATGCATACCTCCGTCTATGAGTACCCCGGGTTTTTCATCCACCTGCACATCTTCATCCGATGTTATCTCCAACACCCAGAGGTCTCTACCTTCCCAGCTGTTGCCTATATGTGTTTTGGATATCAGGTTAGGGTATTCAGCGATCAAGTCGTCGTACCAGTCGTAGAGTTCCTGCACACTGGGATAATGATCCGGGAAGGGATAATCTGAACGTTTTATAGTAGAATTTGGTATGTCGATAACTTCGCTTCCCGTTAACCAGTTTCCATCCTCATCTCTTTCAAGAGATAAAACGGACGACACGGAAAAAGCAGAGATCACTAGTACCGTTGCAAGAAACATCGCCATCCATGCCAATTTATTTTTGCTCATATTTTCCATCACCTATCTTAGTATATTTAATAAATGAAAAGGGAAGGGGTTTGAGGGTTCTAGTATTCCACTGTCCATACTATCGCCGCTCCTGTCGGATTGTGTACCCAGTAACCTTTGCCGGGTTCGAAAGAAAAGGTGCCCGGACTGTAATCGTATGCCAGATTGTATGTTTGTGAGCCATCGAAGTAGCCTACCACATCAACCTCTC
>CAZAMQ010000008.1:0-53543 GCA_964486225.1 uncultured Thermoplasmata archaeon
CAAATAAAAATCATCTATATATGCAGCCAGTATCCTTAACCGATGACGTATGAAAGTAACTTACTCATGAGTAAGAAGTTTACAACGGAGTTGCGAAACTTAGAAGTGAATTCAGTTTAATCTTTTAGAGAACGTAGTTTTTTATTCATCTCTTCAAAGATTTTTTCCTTTTTGTCCTGATTCAATTTAAATAAGACTCTCTCTACCATCTGATTGGATACCGTAAAGATGTAGTTCAACTTAATAACACTCTCCTTAATCGCCCCATCTTCTTTGGATAATGGGATCCCAACCATATTCAAATTACTTGTTATACCGGCGATCACCACATTGTTCATCTCTTCGAAAAGAACGACAGCAGGTCTTCTCTTTATTTCGAAGGTATCTGTGAATTGTACCTTTGTCAATACGACATCCCCTGATTCAAGCATCTTCCCAAGCCTCGTCGTCCGGATTGTCCCAAAGTTCTTTCATCTTGGGCTGCTGGATCTTATGTAGAAATTCGTCGTATTGGTTACTTTTCTTGACATCATCATAGACCTTAATCATATTTGATATGATCTCATCATACGTTTGTCTGGGGTATTCCTTTTCCATCTGTAGTTTTTTTAATGTTTTTTTCTTGACTTGAACAGTGGTCACTTCGCTCAATATAGACACCTATAGTAATCATATAACTCACCATACATAAGTTTTGTGGTCAGAGATCGGAATGGTGAATCCGCCCCCAAGTAAGCACAATGTTTTTATCGTAACGCATCGATACCTACAGACGGAGCAACAATACATGAAAAGCACGATACTTACAATTCTAGTCATAGTTGTGGTGGTGATCGTATCGGCTGTTGCAGGCTTTTTTCTGTACGCCCGACACCTAAAGAACGAAAGCTATTCAAACGGATACATATATCAAATAGATATAGATGTAGGTAGTGATAATATAGACGAGATCATCCTATATGTACCCTATCCAACCATGGACGGACAAACATCCAACGAAAATATTCTTGAAGAAACAGGTTATATACCTACCAACTGGAACATATCATACATCGAAACTGAATACGGCCCAATGCTATCGGTTCATATATTAAACATATCTTCACAACAGTATGCTGCTTTTGATATACATTCTGAAGAAACAGTGAATACAAAGGAACCTTTGGGTAATGACCTCATGCTTTATCCAAAAACAGATATCCAAGAGGAGGATTGTGACTTTCTATATCCCGAAAGTTGGGAAGACAGATTGAAATGCTATAGTTACACGGGAATATTGTATGATGTTGAGTTCGACGAAAACTATACTGATGAAATCCATATCTCCATAGAACTACGTGGTGAAAATACATGGTGGGTTTTCAGTTGGAACGGAAATGAATATACGGATCGAGCATATATTGGGATAACGGATAGCCAAGGTTGGATAGAAACCCAGGGGTGTATGAAAGTAGGTATGGGAAATTATTGATAAAGGCGATGCAGTGATGAGTATAGAGAAATGTCGAAAAGAACATCTCGATCAGGTCGTGGATATCGAGAATAAATCCTTCAAACAGCCTTATCATCGAGAGGTCTTCCGTGGATTTCTGGGAAGTCCTCTTTTTCTGGTAGCCTTGAGTGATGATAAGGTTATAGGATATGCTATCGGTACTCCTCGAGGATTGATAGTTTCAATAGCAGTACTACCGGAACACTGCAGGAAAGGCGTGGGCAAGATGTTACTGGAAGAACTCATCTCATCGATGAACTCAAAGGAGATCACACTCACTCTTCGTATAGAGAATGAGGACGCTCATGAATTTTACAAAGCCATGGGATTCAAATATGGTGGAACAATCCATAGATATTATGAAGATGGAGAGGACGCTATTATGATGGTTAAATATCGGTAGATCATACTGCGAAAAGCCTATTGCTGTTGCATCGATCCGGTATCATACTGTTGATGTGGCGGGGGAGGTAAGTACGCCGGAAACACCCTTTTTAGCTCATTTTTAAGAGCATCGTATTTTAGGTACCAGATGATCAGGATTACTATACCGCCCACAACAAAGAGTAACAAGAGCACTAGTCCAAGTATCAACCCTATGGTAGATATTCCGTGGTCTAATTCGATGCGGGTGCCGTTCTGATAGGGATATATCTTTGCTTCAACGGAGTTAAGAAATGACTTTGCTGATATGATCCCCTGTCCATATTGTTCTATCTCTAATCCTTCTGAAACAAAGACCGAATGGGTTATCTCCTGTACCCTTTGTGCGTTCTCCTCGCTGAACAACTGCTGTCCACCTGTTCGTATTCCGTCCATAAAATGGTAACATATCATACATATTTAAACTTAGGGGCGGCCCTTGAGTGCATAGTAACATTTATAAATACCATCCCTTCTGATTGCCGATACTTCCCCATGTCGTAGGAATGAAACATTTCCAATAACTTGGAATTTCAAAAAAGGAATTCCGAGAATCGGAGGAGTCAGATATGGCAATAGAAAAAAAAACGAACCCTATCCTTGTGCGTCTTATAAAGGATCTCAAGGCTCAGGCGCGAAAAGAAGAAGCACCCATCTGGCGAGACGTGGCGGAGAGGCTGGAGAAGTCCTCCAAGAATTGGGCTGAGGTCAACCTTTCCACCATCCAGAGATACACCAGCGATGGCGATTTAGTTTTAGTTCCAGGCAAAGTTCTTGCATCAGGATATCTCAACAATAAATTGACGGTAGGTGCTTTCAAAGTGAGTGAAAAGGCTAGGATCATAATCGAAAAGTCCGGAGGAAAATATCTTACAATACGTGAGATGGCAGAAAAGAATCCAAAGGGCAGCGGAATCAAGATTATGGGGTGAAAAGATGAAGGTGTATGATGCAGAAGAAAAGGTACTGGGACGGCTGGCAAGTATTATCGCTAAAGATCTGTTAAAGGGTGAAGAGGTAAATGTAATAAATGTCGAAAAAGCGGTGGTAACTGGTAAAAGATCGGGTATTCTTGCTGAATACCGGGCTTGGAGAGACAGGGGAAAACAGAGAAAGGGTCCTTTTTATCCAAGGAAACCTGAAAAGATATTCAAACGTACGGTCAGAGGTATGCTGCCATACCAGCAGCCGAAAGGTAGGACGGCATACAATAATTTAAGAGCGTTTATAGGTGTACCCGAAAAGTTCAAAGACATTGAAACCTTTGGGAAAGATACAAAGTCTGTCGAAGGGCTTTCCGGAATCACCCTTGAAGACATATCAAAACATTTAGGAGCTAAATTTTAGAGGCTAAACCATGACGGATAAGAAATTTATTACTAGAACCGGAAAAAGGAAGACCGCCATAGCCAAAGCGACGATGAGACCCGGTAGAGGTAGAATTCGTATCAACAGCGTACCTTTAGATATACACCAGCCCGAAATGGCTCGGCTGAAGATCAGGGAGCCCATCCAGCTTGTTGGTGCGAAGAGAGCGGGTAAGGTGGACATAGATGTAAATGTAACAGGCGGCGGCGTAACAGGACAGGCTGGAGCATCAAGAACGGCTATAGCATTATGTTTTGTGGACTTTTTCGAAGACAACGAGCTCGAGGAGTTGTTTAAAGAATATGACAGAAGTCTTCTTGTTTCGGATCCCAGAAGAAAATTACCAAAACAACCTTTGGGTCGTGGTGCAAGGAAGAAGCGTCAGAAATCATATAGGTGATGTGACATATGATAATACCAGTAAGATGTTTTACATGCGGAAAAGTGATCGGTAATGATTATGAGATATACCGAAACCGTGTAGATAACGGTGACGATCCGGGCGAAGTTCTTGATGAACTCGGTATGGATAGATACTGCTGTCGAAGGATGATACTATCTCATAAAGACCTGATTGACGACGTTATGAAGTATTAATGGACTCCTTCCGGGGCCGTAGGGTAGCTTGGTCCATCCTTCTAGCATGGGGAGCTAGGAACCCGAATTCAAATTTCGGCGGCCCCACTATACCCTTTTAAAGATAAATTAAGTTATCACCCCTTTCTCCGCACAGGTGTGATCACAGGCTTCTTATCTTCGATGACTTTTTTCTTCCATCTACCCATTGACAGCACCATGAGGGCAACGATGGCAGAAATAACGTTGCTCAGGCTCATACCCAACCAGATACCCCTTGACTGCATACCAAGGTACAGGGCGAAGATATAGCACAGTGGTACGCGAAGACCCCAGAGTCGGAGGATGTCGAGACCCATCATATACTTAGTATGACCCGATCCCTCGAAGACGGCATTGGCCGCACGGAAAAGACCGAAGAAGGGCATGCTTAACGAGAATATCAGAAGAAATTCTGTTCCTATACGTATCACCTCGGGATCTTGGTTGAATATGATTATGAACTCTCTACTCAAGAAGAAAATGGCACCCGCGCAGATGGCCATGACGAAAGCAAGTGTAATGATGCCTTTTTTAACCACTTCCTCAGCCCTTTCTTTTTGGTCCGCCCCAAGGTTCTGGCCCACCATAGTACTCATGGCTATCGCCAGACCGCCCATGAGTATGAACATCACACCGAGAACACGGTCCCCGGCATTGTAGGCTGCAAGGGCGGCGTCGCTACTGTGTACACGTGCGATGATGAATGTGAGCACCACGAATCCTAAGGCGGTGCCGCTGTTGCCTATACTTGCAGGTGCCCCGATCTTGAAGAGTTTTTTCAATCTTTTCTTGTCCGGTTTTATATTTTTTAACTTCACCACTATACCCACCTTTTTACCGAAGAGTAGGTACAGTGCGATGGTCGCGGCAGCGGCCTTGGTCAAAAGTGTGGCAAAGGCGGCCCCAAATATACCCCATTGTGGAAACGGGCCTATACCGTATATGAACAGAGGATCAAGGACTATGTTCGCACCCACTGAAATCGCTGTTATTATCATCGGTGTGAGGGTATCACCCGATGCCCTCATTATGAAGGCAAAGGCCATGAACACGAACATGAAGGGCTGTGATATGAATATGGTCCTCATGAATATGGTCCCTTGGGAGGCCACCTCCGGGCTGTCCTTCAGTATGACATTCAACATATATGGTGATATGATGAATCCGATGATGGCGACTATCGAGGAAAACACAAGGGCAAAGAAAAGCAGCTGGCCCGCGTAGTGTTCCGTTTCACCGTACTGTTTTGCACCAGTGTGTTGTGAGATCAAAGAGATGGTGGCGATCCCGAAACCTCCTCCTACGGACACCATCAACCAGACCAAGGGCCATGAGACCTGGGTCGCCGCCAAGGCGTCCCTGCCAACCTCGGGACCCATGTTGCCCAGCCAGTATGTGTCCGCTAGGCTGTATCCTATCTGCAGCACCGACTCTATCATGATGGGCCAACCCAGGATGAATAGGGCGGGAACTATTTTGCCGGTGAGTAGGTTTGGTTTCTTTCTATCTTTGAACACGAAAGGCATCACTGAAAAGGATATATATATACTATTGTACGGCCATACATATGTCCGTCAGATCGACCAAAATATAAATTTACAAGTCCTTAGTATCCTTACTGTGATGAAAGTACTCCATGTTTGCTCCCCGGACGCAGTTCCAATGCAGAACATATTTACCACCTACAACATTCATTTTAACAGATTCGGGGTGCATGCGGATTTAAAATTCTCCGGGGATGATGTAAAGGGATACGATATAGTACACGGTCATTATGCCCTTACGAGGTCGGTGATAAATGCTTACAGGAGTGCTAGAAAAAACAAGATACCTTTTATCCTTCACTGTCATGGAAGTGACGTAAGACAAATCACACCGAGCGGATCTAAAAAATTACCTTTAAAGCATTCGCTGGTAAGTAATAGACTGCGTAAAAAGGCGGATACGGTTATACTCAGTACTCCTGACCTTCTCGAATGGTCCACTGGGTTCTATTTGGCAAATCCCGTGAATATCGATATGTTCAAACCCATGGATGCAAAAAAAAGCGATAGTATTTTACTTTTGGGAAGATTCACTGCCGGAGGTGGTATATTGTCCCGAATTGACCCCAAGAAGAAATACGATTGCTTGAACTGGGGCCACGACATAACTTTCCCATCGAACGTTAAGATGCTTCCATTCATACCACATCATAAACTTCCGGAACTATTCAACCGTTACTCGGAGATGATCGGACCTCTTGTTGACCCGGTATCACTTGCACGTCTGGAGGCTATGGCATGCGGGCTCAAGACCTATACGCATTTTCCCAGGGAATATACTGCTTACTATGGTTTCGAGAACCCGGACGATGTGGATGACCCCCGCGGTTTTGTAAAGAGGTACCACGACCCCAAAAAGATAGTGGAAGTTATCGTGGATATATACAAAAGCACGTTGTAGCTCAGGGCATGTACAGATAGACCAGATAGAATACGTAGAACGCAACCATAAACAAGCCTTCCAAACGCGATATTTTATTACCCAAGTAAATAATAAAAACGAGTACCAAGCCCACGCCCATCATTATCAAGATATCTATGAACATATCCACGGACACTTTCAAAGGCAATATAAGTGCGCATATGCCTATGACCATCAATATATTAAATATGTTGGATCCTATAACATTACCCATCGATATATCGTGTTCTTTCTTAAGTGATGCAATGGAGGATATGGCGAGCTCAGGTAGAGATGTTGCCAGGGCGACCATCGAAAGGCCGATAACGCTTTCCGATAATCCGAAGTGCCCCATGTAGAACACCGCGCTGGAGATCATCAGTTCAGCGCCTATTATGACACAAATGATGCCCACTATCACTTTAAGTGCGTCTATTTTTGTGCTACCTTCTTTTACTATCCCTAATTCGATAACCATGGTGCGTTCGTGAGAATTATGTGTCTCTCGAATCATATAGAAAATAAAAAATATCAGAAAAATAACGAGAAGCCCACCTTGCCATCTTTGTATGAAACCGCCCATTGAGAAAAGCAACATAAGAACCATAGCCCCCATCATAAACGGTATTTCCTTTTTTATAACACCTTCTTTTACTTTCAACGGTCGTATAATTGAGCTTACACCTATAACTAAAAATGTATTGGCTATTATGGAACCGATTATATTTCCAACCGCCATTTCCGTATGACCTTTAAGGGTCGCATTTATACTGGAGGCCATCTCAGGCAGGGAGGTGCCAAATGCCACTAATGTCATACCAATTATAAGTGCTGGAACTCCAAATCTTAGTGCAAGAGAGGCACCTCCGGAAACCAGTAAATCCGCACCCTTTACCAGAAAAATGACACCAAAGGCGAACAGTAAAGTCCATAGTAGGAGGGAGGTCATATAGTCACCCAAATAATCGAAGATATATAACTATCCTCCGTTAAGTCGATTTGTGAGATAGGTGAAAATACAGAAGTTATTGTCTTCCCGATTACCATATTCACATGAAAGTCGGAGGTGTGCTTACTGTCAAGTATACAGCCTTTTCCTTTCCGATGTTTTTGACACGGTGAAAGATATTCGAGGGATGCCATAGGGTGTCTCCAGTCTCCATGAGGTATACTTCATCGCCTACCGTGTACTGCATTTTACCTCTTAACACAAGGTGAAACTCTTCACCTTCATGATGATATTTATTCGATTGGGCACCCACGTCTAATTCGGCTATTATGGCTTCCATCTTTTCGGATTTCTGCATCAGACGGAATATCTTGCTGTTAGTTTCTTTTCGTTCTTTTTCTTCATTACTTTTCACGAACTCACATTTCATGTTATCAACCCAATAAACCTATCAATACTCCTGCGGCAGTTGCCGACCCGATCACGCCGGCCACGTTGGGCCCCATGGCGTGCATGAGCAAGTGACTGCGGGGATTCTCTTTCAGACCTATCTTTTGGACTACTCGCGCGGCCATCGGTACGGCGGAAACACCTGCAACACCTATTATGGGATTTATCTTGCCCCCCGATAGTTTATAGAAAAGCTGTCCCAGTAAAGTACCGCCCGCAGTGGCAGTCGCAAAGGCGAAGACACCCAGCAACAATATCTTGAGGGTTTGTTGATTCAGGAATACATCACCTATCATGAGGAAACCGATACCCAGGCCCAAAAGGATTGTAGCTATATTGATGAGTTCGTTTCCTCCACTTTTTGACAATCTATCCATCACTCCAGATACCTGGAAAAGATTACCCAGCATCAGCATACCTACCAAAGGCAGTGCAAAAGGAACTATGATACCGACTATAATTGTAACTGTAATCGGAAAGAGTATCTTTTCAATGGGTCTAACCTTACGAAGTTTACCCATGGTTATCTTTCTTTGCTCTTTGGTGGTTAGTACTTTGATTATAGGTGGTTGGATTATTGGAACCAGTGCCATTGCAACACCCACCCGTTGTTTCAAATCTCCGGAGAGGTTCAGGTATAGTTCGTCTCTTTTGTCCTTCAAACCCATCAAAGATATTATATCGTCTATGTCTCTATTTCGCTGGTAAAATGACGAATAGTACTTCAAAGTCTCCTTGACCGTAAGACGTTCGAATGAACGATAGTCCTGGGGGAGTACTCCTATCCGTTCGCGTATACTCTTTGATCTGCCCACGAACTCCTGCCCAAAAAGACGCACGACACCTGATGTAGGTTTTCTTATTCCCTCACATATCTCAACAGTGGTAGTCTTACCCGCACCGTTCGGTCCTAAAAAAGCAAAGATATCTCCCTTAGAGACCGATATGGAGATATTGTTGACCGCTACGAGTTCACCGTAGTGTTTCGTAAGATCCCTTATCTCGATTATGTTCTTCATTCACTAATCACTATCTCCACTATACGTTCACTCGCCCTGCCATCTCCATAAGGGCACTTTCCTGGCTTCCATTTGCCTTGTTCAAAATGATCCACGGCCCGAAGGACTGTATCTGGATCCGTACCGACCACCTGTGCGTGGTCCGAGTCAACGGCTTCTGGTCTTTCTGTAGACTTTCTCAGCACGAATACCTTTCTGTTTATATTGGGTGCGGTAGCTTCTTCTTGGATACCTCCGGAGTCCGTTAGTATGTATTGTGTACGTTTCATCATAACAAGGAATTCGAAGTAGCCTTGAGGCTTAACCACATACATGCCATTGATATCCCTCAACCTATCATAAAGCCCGGCTTTCCTGAACATCTTTTCTGCCCTGGGATGTATGGGATATACTTTGTTCCTGGGTATGCCCTCGAATATCTCCAATAAGTGCTTGAGTACCTTTCTGTCGTCAACGTTCTCCGCCCTGTGGGCGGTTATCAGCACGAAATCACCGGGCAGGTCGAAGTCGAATTCCGCACTATCCTGGGCCAATTCCATGTTCTGTATGCACGCATCGATAACGGTATTCCCTGTCACGTGTATATCGCCGAGCACCATCTCGTTTCTGAGTATATCTGCGGAATTTTCGGTAGGTGCAAATAGCAGATGTGAAATATGATCGGTCAGACGTCTATTGTACTCTTCAGGCATCCTAAGGTCGTAGCTTCGAAGTCCCGCTTCCACATGCCCTACTTTTATACCTAACTTAACGGCTGCAAGTGCGCCTGCCAGTACGGTATTGGTGTCTCCCTGTACCAAGACCAGATCCGTACCTGTCTTTTTAAAGGTATCTTCAAGACCTATCAACGCTTTACCAGTTTGTTCTCCCTGGCTACCGCTACCTACGGACAGATGTATGTCCGGGCTTTGGAGTTCAAGCTCCTTAAAGAATATGTCGGATATGTACGGGTCGTAGTGCTGCCCTGTATGTATAAGTTGGAAGTCCGCCCCCTCCTTTTGTAGTGCACGTACCAATGGTGACATCTTGATTATCTCGGGCCGGGTGCCCACAACCACTGCGATCTTCATACGGCATGTCATTAGCTCATTGATAAATAATTTATCGTTTCAAAAGGTTTCACATATCAAAGTAAAAATTATAATCCCATCCTCTGTAGAAACTCACAGGCCTTGCACACTCTACCCAAGGTGGGTTCACCGCATCTTTCACACTCGTCCAATATCACCTTATCGCCATATTTGTCCCTTAGAGGTTGCTCCAGTTTGTCGTAAGAACTCAATATCGCATACTTCGTTCCGGGTATCTTATCTTCAAGGGTGCCGATCATATCACGGTAAAGGCCGCGTACGGCGGATACCGCATAAGGGCACTCTTTGGTATGAATGGGTAATCTCTTCAGCATGGCATACAGGTACACCTCGCTCTCAGGGATTTTCCGTAATGGAGCTATCCTTGGTATCAATCCCTCTTTGACGATACGGTGAGGCCCTAACCTTGACATTTTCTCCATGTCTCCACGGCAGAAGTTCATGAGTACGGATTGTGCAGTATCATCCAGGTTCAAACCGGTAGCCAGCATATCGGCATCCAGTCTTTTGGCGACCATATTCATAGTCCATCGTCTCAGTACGCCGCAGACCGAACAAGGATTGATATCGCATCGCTTCACCATCTCATCCAAAGGAACACCAAAAGACTCTTCGAATGAAGTGATCTCATACACCACACCTAGTTTCTCGTATTCGTTTTTGGCTATCTCAAGACTGCTGTTCCTATATCCGCAGATACCCTCGTCGATTGTAACACCCATAATCTCACTGTCCCTCCGTGAACCGAGAATATCCTTAACCAAACGAAGAGCGACCAAAGAATCCTTTCCACCGGAGACGGCAACAGCTATCTTTTTACCACTACCCAAATCAACCTGTTTCCTGAATTCCTTGTAAACCCTCTTTTCCACCGACCCAATAAAGTGATGCGTGCATAGGTGGACACCGCTGTAACGCATGTAGATGACTGCCGGTTCGCTGCAACGTTTACAATCCATCGTTCACACATCCGGGAGCGCTATAAAAGGATGTTGCGTGCTCGCGGAGAAAACGCACGATAAATTTTATCTACCACCTAACTCATATTAAAACATGGACAGAGGACTCTTTGTATTTCGCGTAGGTGTCGCCATATTTTCCGTTTTAATCATCATTATCGCCTCTCTCGGGATATACTCCTCCTTTGTAAACCCTTTGATCAACCGTGAATCCTTTGTGGACATACCGACCGAAGATCAGATAGAGTGGAGATTTGCAGAAGATAGTATAGATATACACACTTCGGTTTGGATAAATAACTCAGGTTATTTCAATATGGAAGACGTGAATCTAAACGTAGTAATCGAAGGAGGAAATATAACCTTCACCGATGAAGATACTTACATACAAAATGTTGCCGCTGGTGAAAATCGAGAGGTCCCACTGGATTTCACAATAGATATGGATCTGATAGAGGAAGAATTGGAAATTGAAAACCTTTTCTTCAATAATACCACCTTTCATATCTCATCACGTATGACTGCGAAATATCCCTATTCAATGATGAACCTCAAGCTTAATTACGATTCCGTAATCGAGTGGAGGGGCATAATAGAGACTCTAGAATTTATTTTCGAGGATGCAAGCGTTAACTCACACCCAGATCAAACGGGAAGTATTCTCAATATACCGTTTGAGATTGAAAGTAATGATATAATCTCAGATACTGCATTTGTAGACGTTGCGATGTGGGATGAAAATCTTCAAACAAAATATTCTGAAACCCAACTAGAACTGGAGATGGGCACATACGAGTTGAGTCAACTGGAATTCGAGTTAAACGAAGATGATACTGAGGCGTTCATTACTTACAGTCAACGTGTAAAGTTTGTCTCACAAATATCATTTCACAATAATAACCTTACATTCGAATACATTTCTCCATATGATTGGGGGGCACCATTGAATGAATTTTCTATCTCTAACCTTATTAGCTCTAATGATTCTGTCTCAACAGAACTTTTCTTCGAGAATGATAGCCCAAGAGATCTTGCTATTAGGCGTGAGATATATGTTTATAACGCCGACGACCAGGAGATAGGTTATGAATTTAGATGGCTGTATGTGTCCCAAGGTATATCTTACTCAGAATCCATCTCTGTTGATGTCTTCGATACCCCTGAATATGCTATCGTCAGATTTTACGAGGTAAACATAGATATGGAATATATTACAGAGGTGAGCACATAGTAAATCCCGGTTTAGAAAGACATCCTGTAAAGGCGTTACTGGTGGGCATCATTTATTTCTTACTGGCTGTGGTTTTCGTCTCTCTGGGAATTTATGTCCTACTTATATATCAGCCTGACATGGATTTTTTATTCGATAAGACCATGTTGCATTCGATAATAATCGGTACGCCATTAGCCCTTTTTGCCGGCCTAACTGCATATTATGAAAAAGGAGAAGTAAACAGATTGATCTTCTCTATGATCAAGGTGGCCTTATCCATCATATACTTCGTCGCTTTGTTTGCCAGTATCAACCTCGGATGGGAAGGAGATGAGTTCATATACAATATCTCACTTTCCGGTCTGCTGGTACTGATTATTATCGCCCTTGTTCTTAACGCGATATATCACATACTCGAATACATTATTCACAGACCCAAATATCCGGAGAAGGTGGATGAAGAAAACTCGCCTCCTATAGATGATGATTGTATGGTGACCTGATGAAAAGGTAATCTTTGTCCTTTAGAAGATATCACATTATTTTCTTAGTACTCGTGACATCAATATATTTATATGTCTTACCTTTTCACCGAAATATGATAGACGATATCGAGGTAACACGGAAAATAGTTGATCGTCACTACAAGGAGTTCTCGGAACATATTGAGTCGGATGTTGCTATCGCAGGCGCAGGTCCCGCAGGCCTAGTAGCTGCACGTTATCTGGCATCTTCCGGTTTAAATGTTTCCGTTTTCGAAAGGAAGCTATCGCCAGGTGGAGGCATGTGGGGTGGAGGGATGGGATATTCTGTAATAGTGGTTCAAAAAGGATCATTGAGCGAACTACACGAAGTTGGAATTCGCACCGAGGATGCAGGAGAAGGATACCACACGGCAGATTCCATCGAATCCGTGGCAAAATTATTAGCGGGAGCTGTAGATGCCGGAGCCAAGTTGTTCAATCTATTATCGGTTGAAGATGTACTATTCGAGAAAGGGCGTGTAAACGGCTTCGTGATAAATTCATCCCCCATTAACGCTGCAGGACTGCACGTGGATCCCATCACCATCAGGTCACGGGCATCTATCGATGCAACGGGTCATGATGCTGATGTTTGCCGCATAGTGGAGAGAAAGGCTGGACGATTGGACACCAAGACAGGTACCGTAGCGGGTGAACTGTCCATGTGTGCGGATATCGGCGAGAAGACGGTAGTAGATAACACCCGAGAAATATTCCCCGGACTATGGGTAACCGGAATGTGCGCTAACGCAGCGATGGGGTCACCCAGGATGGGACCCATATTCGGAGGTATGTTGCTCTCCGGAAAAAAAGTTGCAGAGCTGATATGTAAAGAACTGTAAAAAAGCGAAAGTAATATATCATACCTCAAAGCTTAATATGGCTTATAGTGTGGAAATGTCGATGACTGCAGATACGGAATTTGACGGAGACGATAACAATGCTTTCACTAAGTTCAAAAGCATGGAACTGCCCCGTTTAGTAGTGGTTGGTAATAATGCCCTTGAAAGTGTAGGCGAGACATGCAGAGAGTTGAAATTAAAAAGCAGTGGTCTTGTTGTTTGTGACAAAACCACACATAAAATAGCCGGGACAAGGGTGATAGATATTCTAGAAGGTATGGGGTACAATATGGATGTTAAAGAGATATCGGAGGCATCCAAAAGAGCGGTGGATGATGTCGTGGATATCGTTAATGATGATTTCGATTATCTGCTGGGTGTGGGCGGCGGTGTACCGATAGACGTTGCAAAGTGTTCTGCAAACAATGCCGGACTACCCTTTATCAGCGTTCCCACGGCAGCATCACATGACGGTATAGCTTCAGCGAGGGCATCGATAAATAGAAACGGGAACAAAGAGTCCATAGGTACCCATCCTCCTTTGGCAGTAGTAGCCGATACCAGTATCATCGCCAGAAGTCCTTATCGACTCCTTGCATCAGGCTGTGCCGACAT
Organism: uncultured Thermoplasmata archaeon; assembly: GCA_964486225.1. Lineage (GTDB taxonomy): Archaea > Thermoplasmatota > Thermoplasmata > Halarchaeoplasmatales > Halarchaeoplasmataceae > Haladaptatiplasma. Next base: position 14,009 of record CAZAMQ010000008.1, read on the forward strand.
AATCGCTAATGCCACTGCGGTTAAAGATTGGCTACTTGCCAAAAAACTACGCAACGAACCGTATTCTCATTATGCTGCGAATCTTTCGAAAATGACTGCATACTCATTGATAAATAATTCTGACATCATTAAACCTGAATTAGAAGAAAGTGCCTGGGTGGTGGTAAAGGCCCTTGTGAGTTCAAGCGTGGCCATGAGTATCGCAGGATCTTCTAGACCGGCCAGTGGAAGTGAACACAAATTCAGCCACTCTTTGGATAAACTGGTCAAAAAACCCGCGCTCCACGGAGAGCAATGTGGAGTAGGAACAATCATGATGATGTACCTCCACGGAGGAGACTGGATGGAGATAAAAACTGCACTTCAAGCAGTTGGAGCACCCACTACCGCAAGGGGCCTTGATCTGTCCGAAGATGATTTGATCGAGGCTTTGGTAAGAGCACCGGAGATAAAACCGGAAAGATATACCATACTCGGTAGTGGTAGGATGAATCGAAAAGCAGCGGAAATGGCTGCAAAGAAAACAGGAGTAATATAATATGGTGGTTTAAAAATGTCTGAAGTAACATTAATAGGAGAAAAATTAGCAAAAGAAGGACTGGAATTTGCCTTTGGAGGCTGCCTTTCAAGATGCCAGAGTTGTGAGATAAAGAACTCTTGCTGTGGTTTGGAGAAGAATAAGTGGTATAAAGTGACCAGTGTCAGGGAAAATTCACACGAATGCGATGTACACAATGGAAGTGTTAAAGTGGTCGTTGTTGAAGATATCCCTATACACACATCGTTAAAGGCTAGAGGCCTTATAGAAGGGGCGATAGCAACTCTTGAGAGTAAAAACTGTAAAAGTATTGATTGCAAACACTATCTTCTCTGCAACCCACCCGGTGTAGAGCCTGGTGGAAGATATCATGTGGAATCCGTGGGCAAGAAGATACAATGCCCAAAGGGCTTGGATATAAAAGAAGTAGAACTTTTGTGAAAACTTATTTCTTACGTATCTTGTTGAACCAACTTTTTTTCTTCTCTTCTTCTATCTTTGAAAATTCCTTCAACAGTTCCTTTTGCCTGGAATTCATATCCTTAGGTACTATCACATCGATATGAACGATTTGATCACTATACCCACCTCTGCTTTTAGGCAGCCCTTTTCCTCTCAAGCGATATTCTTGACCCGGCTGGGTGCCTGGAGGAATGTTCATATCTACTTTATCGTCAAGAGTCGGTATCCTGATTGTATCCCCCAAAGCTGCCTGCGTTATTGAAATAGAACGTTTGATTAGTACGTCGTCTTCTCTACGGATAAAGGTATCATGTGGTTTCACATGTATATATGCGTACAGGTCCCCTTCCGGACCTCCTCTTTGTCCGGCATCCCCCTTGCCCTGTACTCGAAGTATTGAACCGTCCTTTGCTCCAGGTGGTACCTTGATTGTTAATGTTTCCGTTTTTTCAACCTGACCCTTTCCACCGCATGTAGAACAAGGGTTTTTGATTTGTTCACCTGTTCCTCCGCAATTGGGACAAGTTGATATACGTATGAGTTGTTGAAAACCTTGTCTCCTCACATCTCTGAATTCACCTGTTCCCTGGCACTGCGAACAAATATTTCGCTCACCGTCTTTACTACCGCTGCCGCCGCAAGTGCTACATCTTGCATTACGATGAATTCTTATGGTCTTTTCGGTACCTTTTTTTATATCCTCCAAAGTAACCTCTAAAGTAATCCTTAGATCATTACCTCTCTGACTACGACTTTTTGAAGTTCTTCGTGGTCCTCTTCTCCCGAAGAAGTCGCCAAAAATATCACCTATACCACCACGGCCAAATAAATCAGAAAAAAGGTCTTCCACATCTTCCCGATGGGTAAAGTCGTCCCAGGTGAAATCTCCACCGCTGAAGTACTGGTCGCGTACACCTGCCTCTCCGTATCGATCATATTGTTTTCTTTTTTCATCGTCGACAAGTACTTCGTATGCTTCCGATATCTCCTTGAACTTCTTCCTCGCAGCTTCTTGGTCATCGGGATTCCGATCCGGATGGTATTGTTTGGCTTTTTTGCGGTAGGCCTTTTTTATCTCGTCCTTATCGACATCTCGCTGGATCCCAAGTCTTTCGTAGTAGTTATCGGCCATGATATTTTACGCATGTATGAGGATATATTAAAGGAAGAGGGTTCATTCCTCTTCATCGACTACCTCGTAGTCCGCATCTACATATCCCTGACCTTCTTCATTTGGCTCCTCAGATTGACCGGAAGATTGCTGTTGTTGGGCCGTCTTCTGTTGTGCAGCGGCTTCCTGCTGCTGTTCCTGATACATCTGTTCCCCTATCTTCGTTAATCTCTTTGTGAGTTCTTCCTTCTTACTTTTTATAAGGGACAGATCATCCTTTTCAAGTGCATCTTGAAGCTCTTTGATCTTCTGCTGTATCTCTTCCTTGAGAGATGGATCTATCTTGTCTTCGTACTCTTCAAGGGTTCTTTCCGCAGAACCAACGAGTATTTCTCCTTCGTTCTTTTCCTCTATCTCTTCACGACGTCTCTTGTCTTCCTCTGCATGCGCTTCAGCATCTCTCTTCATACGTTCTATGTCTGTTTCGGATATCTGACCCGTGGAAACCACTGTTATGCGGTTCTTTTTGCCCGTTCCTTTGTCCTCGGCCTCTACGTTGAGTATGCCGTTCTCGTCCATCTCAAAGGTTACTTCGATCTGCGGTACCCCCCTTGGCGCAGGTGGTATTCCTGTCAACTGGAAACGACCAAGGCTAAAGTTGTCCTTTGCCATTGCTCTCTCACCCTGTACAACATGTATATCCACACTCGTCTGGTTGTCCGCTGCCGTTGTAAATATCTTACTAGCCTCCGTAGGAATCGTAGTGTTTTTCTCGATCAGCGGTGTAGTTACACCTCCAAGTGTCTCGACACCCAAGGTAAGTGGGGTTACATCCAGGAGTACGATATCGTCTTTCACATCTCCTGAGATCACACCGGCCTGTATTGCAGCACCTACAGCTACGCATTCATCGGGATTGATCTTCATGTGTGGTTCTTTGCCAAAGTGATCTCTAACCATTCCTTTAACTGCTGGAAGTCTGGTAGAGCCCCCTACTAGAATCACTTCATCTATATCTCCTGTCGATAGGCCGGCATCGTTCATAGCAGTCTTCAAAGGTCCTACGGTCTTTTCCACAAGGTCCTTTGTCATGTTCTGGAATTTACCTTTAGTCAATTCGAGATCAAGGTGTTTTGGCCCACTTTCGTCAGCCGTTATATAAGGTAGATTGATCTCCGTGGTTCCCCTTGAAGATAATTCTTTTTTTGCTCTTTCCGAGGCCTCATATACTCTTTGGAGAGCTTCACGGTTCTTGCTAAGATCGATACCTTCCTTTTTCTTGAACTCATCAAGGCACCAATCCACTATCCTCTCGGTCCAATCATCACCGCCTAATTGGGTATTACCAGAGGTGGCTAAGACTTCGTAAACTCCGTCGCCCACTTCCAGTATGGATACATCGAAAGTTCCGCCTCCAAGGTCGTAGACAAGTATGGTCTCAGCCTTATCTTCGTCCATCTTGTAGGCCATAGCCGAAGCGGTTGGTTCGTTGAATACTCGCTCTACCTTGAAACCGGCTATCTCACCCGCAGCCTTAGTTGCCTCCCTTTGAGGCTCGTTAAAGTATGCGGGTACGGTGATAACAGCACGATCTAGTTGGGTTCCAAAATATGTTTCAGCATCTCGCTTCAATTTCTGAAGTATCATGGCTGATATCTCTTCAGGTGTGTAATCTTTGCCATCTATCTTGACCTTGTGGTCCGATCCCATCTTCCTTTTTATGGACGTTATTGTCCGATCAGGGTTCTTAACCGCTTGTCTCTTTGCAAGCTCACCTACAAGGCGTTCGCCGTCTTCTTTTATGGCTACTACGGAAGGAGTTGTCCTTCCACCCTCTGCATTGGGTATAATTGTGGGTTCGCCCCCTTCCATTATAGCCATAGCAGAGTTCGTCGTTCCTAAATCTATTCCTATTATTTTTTTACTCATCTTCTTTCACCTCTTCTTTTTCTGCTATATATTTTCCTACTTTTACCTTCGCTGGTCTTATTAAATTCGAATTCAATAGATATCCTTTTTGGATCTCCTCCAGTACCTTATCGTGCTCTTCCTCTTCTACTTCTTCAGATATTATGCATTCATGATAATTAGGATCAAAATCCTTACCTTCACACTCCAAATTTTCAAGACCATGTTCCTTGAGTGCAGATTTAAACTTTCGGAATATCATCTCTAATCCTTCCTTATCAAGGGCATTATCATTTTCCAACGCCCTTTCGAAATCGTCTATCACTGACAGAAGGTCACTTACCATACTCTCATTGGCCAACGCGATCAATTTTTTCTTTTCATTGTTCATTCGCTTACGATAGTTATCGAAATCCGCCATCACTCGTTTGAGGGAGGATTCAAGCTCCTCAATTCTCTCTTCCAGTTCTTCACCTGTGTCTTCAACTCTGTCTGTTAAATCCTCTTCCTTTGACAAAGATAATTCCTCATCTTTGATACATTCTTCCTTCATGATATCTACCTCATTCTACATCTATTCGGGTACATGTGGTATCTCCCATTTTCTTTAATTTAACTTCAAGGACTCCGTTACGGTAAGTAGCGTCTGCATCTTCGGTCTCAACATCAACCGGAAGTTTAACTCGAGTCTTGTATTTCCTAGCACCATCAACGTTGATGATCAATTCACGACCCATCACTTGCAGGTCGATGTCCTCCTTTTCAACTCCTGGTACATCCACGGTTACCAGCACGTCATCTTCCGTCACCTGGACATCAGTGAGAGGTGTCCATTCACGCCCCTCGTCCTTATGAACGAAGAAGTCTCTTGCGTTACCGAATTCACTCACTTTTGGTATCCCATCGGGACCGCTTTTAAGAGAAATCCCAAAGACTAGGGGTTGATCGTCCAGTCCTTTCATTCCATTCTTCATGATCTCTTCGACAATCTCATCTATCTTCTCAAAATCAACGTTGAAGTTAGAACCGTAAGGCCCTCTATTTTTCCACCATCTCACGCATTCATCTTCATCGTTTTCTTCATTTTTCTCTTCTCTTTCCATTTTATCACCATATATCGGTCTTTTTTTTCATGCCTTCTATTAATTCGAAGGCTTCATCTTCTCTTATATTGAGGTCTTTAGCCAATTTTCTTGGGTCTTTCTCACCTGTGTTCAGTACACAATAGAGAAGGTTTCTCTCCATATAATCATCAAAATTTGCAAGGATCAGATCAAAAGCCTTTGTAAGAGTTTTCTCCTTGAGTTTTAGTAAATGCAGCCGTTCGTTGCTCAACCTGTCAATTTCTTTGTTTAAGGTTGCGATCAAATTACGTATTTCTTCCATTGACCCCTTATGCTGTAATACATCGATATCTTTCTCCAATTCCTCGTATCCTTTTACTTCCCTGCTTTTGAGCTCTTCAACTTCGGTCCGAAAAAGGCAGCGGCCGATATCGATATGTATCGATATCTCCCGGTTGAGGGAATAGGTCTTAGTTGGTGGTCCGCCCTTTTCACTCTTTGATACTCTAGATATCACGATCCCTTGTTTTTCCATGGTCTGAAGATGTTTTGAAACCGACTGTTGACTGGTATCGATAGTCCTTGATAGCTGCAGGGGATAATGCTCTTCCCTTGTTAAAACCTCAAGGATCCTCCTTCTGGTCGGATTTTGGAGAAGCTGCAGGATCTTATCGAATTCTTCTTTGTTCATGATCAATAAATAAAAGGGGGAAAAGGTTGACTATTTAACTTTTAACTTTTTCCCCGTCGGTTTTTTTATTTCCTTCTTAGGAAGGCTTATCTCCAGTACACCGTTTTTAAAGGTAGCTTCTGCTTTATCTGTCAAAATGTCCTCTGGTACAGGCAATTCTCTATAGAACGAACGATAACTTCGTTCCTGCCTGAGGTAGTCATCGCCTTCTTCCCTTGTTTCCTGCTTGGTTTCACCCTTCAAGGTCAACCTGTCTTCCTTTACCTCTATCTCAATGTCCTCTTTGTTCAAACCGGGAAGCTCCGCCTCCAACCTGTACTTATCGCCCATATCCTTGATATCGACGAGAGGCGTTCTAATGTTAGGTCTTGAAACAGAGCGTTTCCTCAGAGGTCTGGAAAATAGCCTGTTAAAATTCCTGTCTAGCTCTTCGAACAATCGATCCATCTCCACTACGGGTCTGTAGAACCAATCGTCATCAAGCCAGCTGCCCGTTCTCTCAACCGTTCCTTCCTTCTTTCTTTCCTTGATTTCTTCCTTTTTTTCTTCTTTGTTTTCCTTTTCTGCCATCTATACCACCTACAGTTTACAACCTTATGTTGTAATTTAGGTGTTTACTAATTAGTAAGAGGTTCTATATATAGTTTATGGGTAAAAGTTGTTTTCGCAGAAAGTTAGTCATAAAATATGATCTCGCATCTTAATCATTGATTACATACATGTAACCAATAGATTTATTATCCCTAGATATTTTTGAATCAAATAAGCTAATTTTTGTAGGTGGAAAAAATGAAAAACGAGGAGAAAGCCAAGGCGACCAAGGTAATAGCTATAGGAATATCTATCCTGTTCTTAACAGGATTTATATTCTTTTTGGCAAATAACATATACACACCTAACGGTGAGATCGAAAGGGCGGTTTTCGTGTTCCGGGACATCAATGACATACCCGTACCCGCAGAATATGGTCTCCGTATGATCGTAAGAGATGGTGCAAGAATGCTAGTCGAAGGAAATTCCTACACACTGGATAAATTGGAAAATTCAGGATATGAGATACATCGTGAAGGTTCCGATACATCCGCATGGAACGGATTAGATAACCTCCCTGAAGAGATTACGGACGATTCACCACGACAAGATTACCCATTTCCGAACCATTATCCTTCGGTAGAGGAATTGAATACCTGGTATGATGACCTTGTACTTGAGTATCCGAACCTGATAACCAAAACACATATAGGTTATTCTTACGAAGGACGAGATCTATGGGTACTCGAGGTCACTTCAAATGAGGATACTCAGGTAGGTTATAAACATGGATTTCTAGTTGATGGCAATATGCATTCCCGGGAATGGTCAGGCAATCAGGTGTCTTCATACTTCATGTGGAGGATATTGAACGAGTACGATACCAACGAAACCATATACTGGCTCCTGAATAACCGCAGGATATACGTTATGCCCATGCAGAATCCTGACGGGTATATCTTCGACGGTGACGGAGGTGGTGAGAGAGGAAATAATTGGCGTAAGAACAGGAATGCTTCTACACCCACCGATGCAATAGGTGTGGATCTGAACCGAAACTGGGATATCATGTGGTCCAGCGGTAACAGTGATCCCAGTGCAGACGATTACCGAGGTGAAGCTCCTTGTTCAGAATACGAGAACAAAAACCTAAGGGATTTCATATTAGCTAACAGCATAGATTCGTACCATAACATTCATAGTTATGCAGGTACAATGCTGATACCCTTGATGTACTCATCAGATCCCTCGATCCATGACGACTGGTACCGAGGTATGGCGGGCCATATGACCTCTCTGACTTCTTTGATGGGGGATGAAAACAATCATTATAGTTACGGGCAACCTCATGAGGAGATCGGTTATAGTGCACCCGGAGGTGCCGCTGATTGGGTTTATGCAGAAACAGGTGCTCCTTCACTGGTATTCGAACTTGAAACAGGGGGTGACGGCTTTTACCCAAGTACTGATAAGATTATGACAATAAACCAAGACGTTGATGATGCACTGATATATCAATCTAGGATATCCGATGTTGACCTGGGTGACGGCACTAACCACCTATTTCCGCCCATACCTTACATTCTTTACGGTACCGTTACGGATATTGGTGGTTATCCCGTTGTTGGTACAACGGTCATCCTTGAAAATATGGATACCGGTGAAACTCTGTCCATCAGCACAGATTCAAACGGATACTACGAATTGAACTACGGTACACTTGTAGAACACGGATATTCTATTTATGACACTTTTTCTGTATCTGCAGGTGGAACATCTGTGGAGTTCAACATAGGGGATGAATGGGGTCAGAGAATAAATTTAGTTACAGAACAAGAAGGAGTTCCGCCGGAGATAACGGTCACTCGACCCACAGGTGGAGAGACCTGGGATGCAAATACACAGGAAGAGATAACGTGGACTACTATACAGGGCGACGGAACCATAACCGGCGTTGATCTGGAATACACGACCAACGACGGTGCATCCTGGGATGTGATCGCCACCGGTACCGCAGATACCGGAAATCATCTTTGGATGGTTCCCGACGTAGCCACCAACGAGGCTAGAATACGCGCTACCGTCCATGACGATAACGGTCTGAGCGATACCGATGTTAGCGGTCTGTTCAATATCGTAGGGACTACACCACCCGAGATCACCCTTAGCAGACCCACAGGTGGAGAGACCTGGGAATCAGAGGTTTATGAAGATATAGAATGGTATACGGCAGTCGGTGACGGAACCATAACCGGCGTTGATCTGGAATACACGACCAACGACGGAGCTTCATGGAATGTGATCGCCACCAGTACCGCAGACACCGGAAGTTATTCTTGGCTGGTTCCCGATATATATACTAACGAGGCTAGAATACGTGCTACCGTCCATGACGATAACGGTCTGAGCGATACCGATGTTAGTGGCCTATTCACCATACTGGGTACACCTCCCGCACCACCTTCGAATCTGGTTGTCGAGCATTACGGAACCGGTATACAGACACTTTTTTACGATGATGTGGAAGGCGGAGACATAGGATATACAACAGGAACGTCCGAATCACCGGCCAGCGAGTGGGACATACGAAGTCACGGAGCAACTTCGGGAACATATTCCTGGGATTTCGGGGATGGACTATACTACAAAACAGCCGATTATGGCTACCTCAGTTGGTTGATTACACCGGAGATACAGATACCTGCGGAAGCGGATAATGTAGAACTGTCCTTCGATCACTGGCGTTCGTTTGGAATGCAGACTACGTACCTGGACGGTGGTAATATGAAGTTGTCCACCAACGGTGCAGGCGGCGATTTCACGTTGATAACTCCCAACGAGGGTTACGACGGTGAGATCAACCCGGATTATGGAAATCCGCTTGGCGGTCAGCAGGCATGGGGCGGTATAGTTGGTTGGGAAACCGTTACCTTTGACCTTACGGCCTATGCAGGGGAGAACGTACACCTGCGTTGGGATGCCGGTATCGAGGCATACGACGAGGACATCGAAGAAGGATGGCGCATCGATGATATACTTGTAACAGCGGAAGTCGTCGGCGACGGAGATGATCACAACCTGCTTACGTGGGATGCCAGTTCCGATGATCCATCTGAAGTTGCACAATACAATATCTATCGTTCGGAAACATCCGACGGAACCTATGAGTACATCGACAGCGTAAATGCAGACGGCTCTGCAAATCACGAGTACGTCGATATCGATAAGGGTTTACCGGATGGAATCGTTTGGTGGTACATAGTACGCTCCGAAGGGATAAACGGCCTGGAGGAACAGAACACCAACGCTGTACCCGAGCCCGGTGAGGAAACGATATATGTTGATATACCACTCTATGCAGGTGGAGACGCAGACGGTTGGAACTTTGTTTCATTCAATCTTATACCAACAGACACATCGCTGGAAGTGATACTTGCAGCCATCAACGGCAACTACAACAAGGTGATGTACTTCGACGCATATACCGGAGAATGGAGTTCTTACGTACCCGGAAGAGCAGACAGGTACAACAATTTGGGTACATGGGACCACACCATGGGTATCTGGATACACATGACAACCACCGACACGCTGACCGTAGAAGGATACGCACCCACGAGTACTGAGATCACACTATATCCCGGATGGACAATGGTCGGCCTGCCTAGTGAGACTGCGGGCAACCACGGACTACCGGGTGAGATCGACCGTATAGGTTACTTCGACGCGTCGCAGACGAACAATCTGGCATATGACTACAGTCCGGGTGCCTTCGCTTTCGAACCGATAGAAGGCTATTGGATCCACAATCCTACCGACACCGCAGTGGTCTGGACGGTAGACTACTGAACCCAAACCCTTTCTTTCTTTTTCTGTTTGGGAAAATGATTGTGTTATCTGCGAATTATTTCGCTTCGTCCGCAGAGTTCGGCTTGAGGATGCAGAGAAATAATTTCCCCTATTCACATGGTTAGTAAACCTCGTGACTGAATGGATGTTAATCCTGCTCATCTTTAACACCTTCCTTTTCTAATCCTTCAAAATAAGATCCAAGGATATCTGAACGGCATTTATGCAGGAAAATATACTCGCATTTTCCTCCTATTCTCGGAACGGGTTCTGAGTAATTCTCCAAAATGCCTGTTCAGGAGTTTCACAAAGGCTACGCCTGTGTGAGAGAAGGAATCTCTCATTCCTGCGTTTCTAGATTATCCCAATCTAAACTCATATGAGGTTTGATTGTATTGTACCATTCTATGAATTCATCTAAAGTTTCATACCTGTACCTGTGTTGTTCATAGGTATGGAACCATTTTTCGATCCACTGATGAATTAGAATGAATTTCTCATGTCGTAGTAATTTCAGCTGAAATTACTACTAACTTAGAATTTTCAGTAGAAAATTCTGAGAGTCGATGGAATTTCTTTTGGAAATTCCAGTAAATTACCATTACTTCGTCACCAATAGGTGATGAGAAAAGGAGGCTCAGCTTCGTCTGGACTGTGGATGATTGTACTGGCATAATAGATGTTTGATTCCCTTTTCTTTACAATACTGTTCAAAAGATTGATTGGCTTTTCCGTGCTTATCTCTTTTGTTAGTATAGAATTCAGAACAGTCTACAGGAATTGATTCCTTCACTTCGAGGAACATGTTCCTCGTAATCAAAAGGTAAGCATTTCAGCCCAATTGGTAAGGTTACACCAGAAGCGGTGGAACACCAGAAGCGGTGGAACATTACATAAACGAATCGCAATCTCACCACTACCCTAAAAATTCACATAGGCAGTCGAAAAAATCACAAGGTTTTCCTTGGCCAGACTAACTCCTCCAAAAACATTGTTGGACTACATTGTAAAATTTTTCAATTTTCCGATCCTCGCCTGTTTGCAAAACTCGGAATTCACTTGAAAACAATAGAATCTATAGTGATGAGCACTCACTTCGCGATTTTCCTAGAGCGTAGTACACAAAGCGACTGATCCGTGTAGATCATTCAGTTATCACACCCAAGAGTTAATTTAATCTGCTCTTTTCTTCCGGACTATGGTAACCACCACGAGTATCGCGACTATTGCGATCACAACGATGAGTATAGGTAGCAAATGATCTGACAGAACACCGTCATCCGGCTGTTGAATTATCCAAGGGTAATTATCCTGATTATCACTTCCTTCTATATCGTACGGTATGTCACCGATGCCGTCACCCCTGTCTTCTCCTTCATAATCCGACCAGTAGTTACCGCCATCACCGCCTTCGGCTGGATCTCCATTGTCCCAGCGGTTGGTTCCACTGTCATATGCTTGACCTTCGTTATCGATGAACCGGTTGAGGTAGAACAGATTATCATCACCACTAGCGTAAATACCCCACTCAGTATTAGCCAAGAGTATATTGCCTGTGATGATATTGTTATTCGGATTATAACTGATAACAATGCCACGATAGTTATTCTGTATTGTATTATTGTTAATGGTATTAGAAGAAGCCCCTATCTCTATGGCCCATCCATTGTTTGATATGGTATTGTTGATCAATACATTGTTTTTAGAACCTATTATCCAGATACCAGTGTATTGGTTTGATATAGTGTTATTGGCAATTGTGTTGTAATGGGAAGTTAACAGTTCTATACCATAATGGAGCCTACGTATAATAGAATTGCCTGTGATGAAATTGCTATCAGAGTTTTCGAGTCGTATATTACGCGTAATTGGTTCACCTCTAGTAGGCTCAACGTTATAGTTACCCTCTTCCATCCAATTAAATAGGTTATCGGATATACTGCTGTTAGTCACGTCGCGGAGGTATATTCCGTAACGGAAGATTCTATGTACTTTATTGTTGATTATTCTTATTGTTGATTATTCTGCTGTTGGAGAGATTATGAAGAAGTATTGCTGTATTACTGAAATATGGGTCATGGAATTTTCCAGTCGCTGTATGCACATAGTTGTCAATCAACTCAAAGTGTAAAGTAGTATTACCTACAAATATGCATGATCCATGCCCATAGCCATCTATCTCATAACCTCTGATGATGTACGGCTCCTCTTTACTACCGTCCCCGGGCCAACCTTCGGCAGCCGCCTGTTCGGCGAAATCGGTGTTGCCGTTTATACGTATTGAATCACGGGCGATGTAGTCGTTATTATCGTTTTCCGATCCGATGGCCATGCTGTCGCCCGGAGTGATCGTTGGTACTATCATACTAGCTAAAATAACTAACGATATGGATACGACTATTACTCTCTTCAACGCTCTCTTCTTATCTCCGTTCATTACTTCACACTCTTTTATCATCTCGGCTCACCTATATTACATTTGTTCGTGGTTGAGGTAAGGGCATGAATTCACACTCCTTCGAAAAAGTGGTAGTACCCTCTAGTGAACAGCATGTAGTCCCTAACAGCGAATACCGGCGCTGGGTTCTGTTCGGGTATCTCGAAGGTGAGTATAATGTACTATCCGGGGACGATGGTTACCATGTCACTGTTGCCTTCCAGTAGTATGTCGGTAACGAGCCCGACGAAATCTACTGAATGGTTCTGAGTACTCAGTATCTTTACCTCAAGTTCGCCGATACCTCCCGAAACATGCTCTTTTAATGCATCTTTGAGTGGGATCATCATTTCCGAGGGATGGTTTCTAGGGTGAAGTACAGTGACGTTGGTCCATTCGCTATCTTCTACGCGTATGCTAACGTAAAGTGAAGACTTTATTACGGGATCCCAAGGGCTACCAACTATGTAAGATTCAAAGCCGTAGCTTCTAACCACCAGTTTCTGATGTTCCCACAGTGCGTTACCGATATCGCCATAGTTTAGCACTATTGTAGAATTCTCTTCCATATGCAACGAATTCCCGTCAGGTGCACTTACATACTCAAGCACATCATTTCCCGAACTATCGTACGCGGAAATCGGTGGTACGGGGTTCTTTTGTAAGTGCGGTATTCACCGTCGGGTGTGGTACCAATGCTGTAACCTTCACGGTGGTCTATTGTGTACAGCGAGAACGTGTCGAAGAAGTCCTCCGAATTCTCGAATTCATCTATTTTCAGCGAATAGAAACCGTCCTTGGGCGCCATGGTGTTCTGTAGTACGTAGTTGTCGTCAACCACACCTTCCTGATGCTCCGAGGCGACCAGTATGTTGTTGTCGTGTTGATAGTCAGTGCCGTTCCAGATGGAGACGTAGGGGCAGCCTCCGCCTCCACCCGAAGAAACAAGAAGTATCTCATTTGAAGGATTACCCAATACATAAAAACCATATTTATCCTCAGTTCCAGACTTTACACGATAGTAATTTGGATCGGAGGGAGGATTGCTATGTGTATATATTATCTCATCGCCTTCTGGATTTTGTACTTGACCTAAAACATTCCAATTCCCTTCGTGAGTATGTTTCCACTCTACACGATAATAGTCAACACTTAGATCATTATTTGCTTCAGTCTCAGCATGATTCCAATAAATATAGTGCCCATCAAAATCCCAATATCCATCGATCACCGGAGGTTCGGGTGTAGGTAACTTAATGATCACATCTTCTGAATGGTAGCTTTCCCACTCATCAGTTATAGCCGTCACAGAATAGGTGATGGAACAGCCGATATCTACATCGTAGTTCACAAAGATCACCTCTTCACCGATATCGGATAGGTCATCGACTTCGATAGGATCATTTGAACCAATATATACATAGGGTGTAGAAAAAAACGAGATTACAATTTATCGTGATTGTTTCGATACGGAAGATCCAAAAAATCTATCAAAAAACTCCCGATCTCTTTTTTTGATGATTTTTTGTCTTTGATTCATTTCATGAAAACGATGTTACATTTACTCGCAACGGGTTGTAAAGTGGTTATATCTTCAAGAATTTTTGATAATTCATTAGAAACCGTTATACTTATCTACAACTTACTTTATCAATACTTTAAAGATAGTAAAGGAGCAATGTTTAGTGATCACATATACGGATATTTTTCTTTGGGCCGGCATTCCAATGATGCTTTACGGATATAAATTTGAAGCCTATAAACATGAAACTAGGGTTATAGGTTACATATTATTGGGTGTCTTCTGGGTATTTCAAGCACCATACTTTTTTTCTTTATCGGATTATGTAAATGCATTTTTATGTTTAATAGCCTTACCACTTTTCCTATACCTCGCATATAACGAATACCTATCAAAAAAGTGGGAAGAGGATCCGAAGGTTATGCTGTTTTTAGCCGGGGGAATATCCATAGCGATGCTAATCTATTATGGTATTCAACGTGTGCCGATCCTATCCGGGGCGCTGATAAAAGTGGTGACGGATCATACCGTGATAGTATCTAATCTTTTAGGTTACGAATTCACATCGGGTTCCATCAACTATGTGGGAAATCCGCTTTTTTATAGAGTAAACAACGAAAATATCTTCGTGAGCGCAGATGGTTCAGGTATCAATATTATACTCGCCTGTACGGCACTACAAACCCTCGCCCCTGCAGGTTCATTGATTTACTGCACGGTTGCACCTAATATCAAAAAAATTAAGGCTCTTCTCTTAGTATTACCATCTATATATATAGCAAACATAGGACGTAATGTACTTGTGATATACCTTACTATAGAGAACATCACATCTTTTGAAGTGGCACATAACGAGGTATCAAAAACAGGCTCGGTTATCGTTCTGATAATTCTTCTTCTAGCGGTATTTGAAATTTTACCTGAGTTTCATGATAACATAATGTCTTTGTTGAAGCTACCATGGAGAGAACCTAACCACCAGAAACAACTGAAATAATCTTAAGAACATCACCGTCTTTCAACGTTAGATCTATAGGTACGGGCAGATCATCTTTTACAACTACAACCATATCTTTATGAAAATTAAAGCTTTCAACGATATCTTGTACTCTGGTCCCTTTTTCTACCTCTACATCCCCTTTTTCATAGATTGTTACTTTCATACATGACTAACACATCTACAACTATATTATTTCTTTGTACGAGTTAAAGCGTTGTATAAACATATTTACACATAAAATTGCGGTATCTATTTATGCTAAAAGAGACTAAAGAAAATAACATATGAAGGTTATATACGTTGATCAAAAAGAAGAATATCTCATGGATCATCTTCAATATCTAGTTGATGATGAAATAGAGGTTGTGAACGCTACCCGAGAGGAGGCGGTGGATTGTGCAAAAGAATTCGATGTTGTGATAGGTGCTTGGCTACCAAAAGAATTCTTACATAAAGCAGTAAAACTCAGGTACTTCATAATTCCCTTCGCGGGTATACCTAGTCAGGACAAAGAAAATTTGAGAGAATTCCCCGATATTACAATCATAAACTCACATTTCAATAAAAAATATGTGGCGGAACATGCATGGGCATTACTACTTGCTTCGGCCAAAAAAATCTGTTATACACACGAGAAGATGAAAAAAGGCGACTGGACACCTAGATATGAACACCATATGGGTACAGAATTGGAAGGCAAGTGCTTGCTTATACTTGGTTACGGAGCGATCGGTAGGGTTGTAGGCAAGATAGGTAAGGCTTTTGAGATGGAAGTTATAGCCATCAATCGTAGCGGTGGTAGTGCACCGGAAATAGATTATCTTGGTATAGGGGACGAACTATCGGATCTATTAGCTAGGGCGGACTTCATAGTGGTTACGCTCCCTTTGACCGATGATACCGAAGGCATCTTAGGACATAAAGAATTCGAAAAGATGAAGGATGGTGTACATGTGATTAATGTTGGAAGAGGGCCCGTAATAGATGAAGAAGCTTTTTTCAAAGCTTTAGAATCCGGAAAGATAGGAGGGGCTGCACTGGACACATGGTGGGTATATCCGTCTGACAAGAGGGCGAGAGATAGCACTTTTCCTTCCAACTATCTGATAGATAGATACGATAACATAGTATTCAGCCCCCACAGGGGGAGTCATGTCAAGGGTAGGGAGAAGAAAAGGATCGAGGAACTAGCAGATATATTGAATGACTTGAACAAGGGAAAAGAAAGGAATGTGATCGATCTGGATAGAGGATATTGAGGAAGATAAATGTCCTCTGAGTGTATCAGGAAGCCACCGGAGGGATTTGAACCCCCGACCTGCTGGTTACAAACCAGCCGCTCTACCGCTAAGCTACGGTGGCGAATGGAATGAAAAATCGTAGTTTCTTGGAATTCACCGTTGTGAATTGTGAGTGAGCTACGATGGCGAGTGGATGTATATAGCAATAACACAAGCTATTGAAATACTTCGCAGTCAAAAGGAAGGAGAAAAATAAATCTTCCGCTAAACGGAAAGTTTACTCTTCTATCTCTTCCAACTCTTGCTGATGGAGTTCAAGATGATCCGTCTCTATCTCCACAATAGCTTCAAAGAATTCTTTAACCCTGGGTTCGACGGCCTCGTCAGCAAATTTACGATAATGATTTATCGCTCGTGTTTCTCGCTTTTGAGCGTCCTCGAGGTTGTCCAATAGTTGATAAGCACATTCTTCGGAGTCTTTATTGATCTTAGGCTCGTCGATATCAAGGTACATACATATAGCTTCAGCGTGCTCTGCTTCTACCTTAGCAAGTCTTTTGAACATGCCCTGTTCCTTAACATCTTCTGATCTTTTTGCTGCACAGAAGTAAAATGTCGCATTGTCAACTTCGAGTTCCAATGCTCTCTCAAAGTTTTCCCTAGATCTTTCTGAGAGTTCAACATCCGGGTATTCATACTCTTCTCCTGGTTTCAGAAACTTTCTGTCAGCACCACAGTATGGGCAATCTGACGGTGGTTCTTCACCAAGGTACGTCTCGCCACATATCCAACATCTGTATACATTTAACATATGATTCACCATTAGATAATCCATACTAACATTGTATATAAAGTTGTTTGAGGTCTTGAAGATATAGTATAGAAAGAGTTATGTATGACATATTACTTATTGGATGACGAGCTTAAATCTATTGCCTATTGATAAATCGGATGAAAAGGGACGGAAAACTTTAAATAATGTAATGTATATGTACAAATGTCCTACGTAGTTACTAAGTTCGGAATACAATTGGAATACACAAACTTAAGGACGGTACGAGTAAAATGGAAAGCAAGATCTCCCTAAGGGTGTCTGACGAAGACCTCGAAATCATCGATTCATTTATTGGAAGGCATGATTTTAGTAACAGGTCGGAGTTCATGAGGGAAGCTGCATTGGAATACATAACCCGTCACAGTATAAGAAAAGGTGAAAGCGAGATACCCGCGAGAATACACCTACCCAAGCGTTTCAAACACTCTATCCACTACCTAATATCTCTTGACTATTTTGATAGTTGGGAAGACGCTTTACAGGAACTGGTAAAACGAGGATTACTTACAATAGATCCCGAAAAGGTTGAAAGTAAATTACGGTTGTACGGTGAGATAGGCGGACGTGTAGAAAGTATAATCGAATTAGAAAATGAAAAGAACCGCGAATATTTGAAGCGTTGACATACTTAAACTGTAGGACAAATGGGCTAATTATGCCCATCTAGAGCATACGAAAAAAAATTCGGAGAACAAGGTATAATGACCGAAAAAGAAAACCCGAAATCCCCCGATACCACAAAACATGGAATGGAAGGCGCCGTTGAAGATATTCTTGAAGCACTGCTTTATCATAGAAGGATATTCATCGTCGGCGCAGGCGGATGTGGATGCAATATAGTTGAGTATATAACAAAGCAGAACATGGACAACGTAAAGACCATAGGGATAAACACGGATAAAAGTGTACTCGGTGATCTAGACGTTGACCGTCAGATGCTTATAGGAAAGGGATTGACCCATGGATTAGGAGCGATGGGTAATCCCACCCTAGGAAAAAGAGCAGCAGAGTTGAGCGAAGAACAGATACTCAAGGCCGTTGAAAAGGCTGATATAGTCTTGATTGCAGCGGGCCTTGGAGGTGGTACAGGTTCTGGAGCCTCTAAAGTGATAGCTGACTTGGCAAAAAGGAATGGGAAACTAGTCGTTTCTTTTGCAGTCATGCCATTTTCTGTGGAAGGCAACAGAATGCTAATAGCTAAGGAATATTTGAAAGAATTATCCAAGGGCAGCAACGCGACCATCGTATTTGAAAACGACAATATTTCTAAAAAACACGGCGATAAAAGTCCACGGGAAGCCATGGAACTGCCTGCTAGATTGCTCAACCATCTGGTGAAACGTCTAAAACTCGATTATGTATCTGAGTTTTTACATCAATGTGGAGTGGATATAGAAAGCGAAGTTGAAACTCTTTCAGAGATAAAAAAGGAGGCCGAAGAGAACAACAGAGTTGTAGAACCGCCGATACTACAAGCTCTAGAGAGTAGACAAGGAGAGTTGATCGATCAATCAACGCCAAACCTTGACTTCTTCCTGGAAACCTACGCTCGGTAACCTCTTCCCCTCTTTATTTTTTTTATATCGCTAATCTATTGTTGATTTTTTCCTTCCTCTACTTTAACGATAGTTTTTATTCCGCCCCTGACGTTCCAATCTCCGATCACCTTTATATATCTCGGTTTCAACACTTTGACTAGATCGTCCAATATCATGTTAGTGGCGGCTTCATGATATATCTCTTCATTTCTGTATCCTACTAAATAATACTTCAATGATTTCAACTCGATGAGCTTTTCATTTGGTATATATGTAATATATATTGTAGCGAAATCGGGTTGGTCTCGTTTATCGGGACAGAGACATGTGAATTCGGGTGAGGTTATTTTGACCTCATAATCTCTATTATTATTTTCGTTTGGTATGGTTTCCAAGATTTCTATATCCATAATATCTCATTCTATCAGAAAACTACATGAGAATATAAAAGTTCTTACCTCCTCCATGATGTTAAGTTGTAAAATATATATAGGTGTAGTACATAACCCGTCTCCCATTCCATATGAGGTTCATTATATGAAAACGGCATTAGTGGCATTAGGAGGCAATTCTCTCCTACGACCTGGAGATAAAGGTACTGCCGAAGAACAGTACACACATATGCGCTCGACCTGTAAGATACTATGCGATATGATAGGGGATGGATATGAACTCGTTTTAACCCACGGTAACGGTCCTCAAGTGGGGAACATATTGATCCAGAATGAACTGGCTTCACAAGCGGTCCCGTCGATGCCTCTGGATATATGTGTAGCTCAATCACAGGGAATGATAGGCTATATGTTTCAACAAGTACTTTCCAACGAATTGAAGAAAAGAGGTATAAAAAGGCAAATTTGTAGTATAATTACTCAGGTTTTAGTAGATCAAGACGATCCTGCTTTCGACAATCCAACAAAGTTTATCGGACCATATTACTCAAAATCCAAAGGTGATGATTTTAAAAATGAGATGGGATGGGTTATTAAGGAAACCGACAATGGTATGTACAGACGTGTTGTCCCCTCCCCTGAGCCAAAAAAGATAATCGAATCTCCCATCATACAAGAATTAGTATTTAGTGGTGAAGAAGGATACATAATAATCGCCGCGGGAGGTGGTGGAGTACCGGTCATAGAAAAAGAAGGGATTTATGTAGGTGTTGATGGGGTTATAGATAAGGATCTAGCCAGCGCTGTACTGGCCAATAATATCAAAGAAAAATTCTTCATAATGTTAACCAGAGTGGATCAAGTAAGCCTTAACTTTGGTCAACCCAACCAGGAAAATATTGATTCCATGACCGTAAGAGAGACACTTAATTATTTGGAAGAGGGCCATTTTCCACCCGGCAGTATGGGTCCAAAGATAAAGGCCTCATTGCATTTTCTTGATAGAGGGGGAAAAAAGGTACTAATAACCTCTTCTGAAAAACTTTCTAGTGCTCTGGAGGGTGAAGATGGAACCTACATATACCCTTGATAGATTGAACAGAATAAAGGGGATTTCAGAATCGGTGATACGGGAGATGACCAGAAAGGCTGAGATCAATGAAGCCATCAATCTTTCACAAGGGTATCCGGGGTATCAGACACCAAAGAAGATATTGGATGCTGCGAAAGAAGCTCTTGCTGATGGTCACAACCAATATTCCGTAACCTGGGGTATTAAGGAACTGCGTGAAGGTATCTCTGAAAAATTAGCTAAGTTCAATCACCTTGAGTACGATCCCGAGACAGAAGTTACTGTTACGTGCGGTACCAGCGAGGCACTGATGTCTTCGATACTTGCACATATAGACCCCGGTGACGAGGTCCTTCTCTTCCAGCCGTTTTACGAAAATTACGTTCCTGCGGTTTATATAGCATCCGGAAAGCCGGTTTTTACCAGTATAGACAGTAATATGAAAATAAATCAGGAAGATATCAAATCAAAGGTAAATCACAACACAAAGGCCATCGTACTAAACACACCTCACAACCCAACAGGTAAGGTTTTTTCCCACGAGGAGTTAAAATTCATACGTGATCTTTGTGTTGACAACGACACTCTCGTGATAACCGATGAGATATACGAAAGGATAGTTTTCGATGGTGAACATATATCCCTAGCATCCTTAGATGGTATGAGAGAGAAAACCATCGCCATAAGTGGATTTTCCAAAACATATTCAGTAACGGGTTGGAGGGTAGGATATGCGGCAGCACCTATGGGATTGATGAATGAGATACGTAAAGTACACGATTATACCACCGTATGTGCGCCGACACCATTTCAAAAGGCCTTATGCAAATCTTTTGAGATACCGGAACGGTATTACCGACTTATGCTGGAATACTATAAAGATGCAAGAGACTATTTGTACAGTTCGTTAAAAGATACGGAATTCAAACCTTTTCTTCCCCATGGAGCTTACTACATGATGGTGGCCATAGATCATTTTGGCATGAACGACATTGATTTCGCGGATCATCTCGTCAAAAACATAGGCGTTGCAGTAGTTCCAGGTACAAGCTTCTATGATTACGGAGGCGATAACCTTGTCAGATTTTGTTTCTCACCGCCCCGCGAGGACTTAGAGGAAGCGGTGAGTCGACTGGAAAAACTAAGAACGTTCTCTTAATAGTTCGCCAGGCACTCGGAATTCGCCGCCCCAGTAAAGTACAAGTTCTTCACGTTTCAATCTTTCAAACACATGTGAGTGGACGACTTCACCTATAAACCATACGTGGTCGCCTACCGTCATCTTATCCATTTGTTTGCATTCTAATGTAACAGGACATTCCTTAATGCCATATGCTTTGATCTCCCGACTCTCTTGGTACGTTAAATCCGTTTCTTCTATTTTTTTCGTCTCTCTACCGGATAGTGTCCCGCACGTCATCACAGCATCTAGTTGATCCCGGGTAGGTATATTGATAGTGAATTCCGGATTATCCTTGAGCAGTTCAAATGAATATCGCTGGGGTGCTATTCCGATACCGATACAAGGCGGGTCAAAAGAGAACACGTGTACAAGTGCAACGGTTATCAGGTTGGTCTGTTCCTCTTTTCCACATCCCACCAAAACCGTGGGAAAATGCGGAAATGCCCTGATACTTTTTTTTGGGTCCATTGTTTTCTTCATACTGCAGTATAGGACTTATGGTTTATCAATATTGTGAATACTTAAAATACTTATATACGCTTAGTAATGTGTCCGTAACATGATAGAGAGACCCCGAGGAACCAGAGACCTTCTTCCCGAAGATATGTATGCCAGGAATGGATTCGAAGATGTGCTGCGGAGGACTTGCAGTAACTTTGGTTACCAGGAGATACTAACACCCACTTTCGAACATACTAAATTGTTCACCGAAAGATCCGGCCCCTCAATTGTGGAAGACCTTTATGCCTTCAAAGATAAATCCGGAAGGGATATCGCCCTTAGGCCTGAATTCACCGCATCGGTGATGCGTATGTACGCCCAGGGACTCAGGGAAAGACCAAAACCGTTAAAACTTTTTTATTTCGGTCCTACATTCAGATATGAGAGGCCACAGGCTGGCAGATATAGAGAATTCTGGCAGTTCGGTACGGAATTGATAGGCCCCGATACCACCCGTGCCGATGCCGAGAACATCGCACTGGCATACCGATGCATTCAAAACTCCGGACTGAAGGAATTCACGTTGAAAATATCACATCTAGGGATACTTGAAATCTTTCTGAAAGAAAAAAAAATACCAACAGACGATGTACGGGAGATATATCATTCCATAGACAAAGGAACTCTGGAAGATCTTGATGATCGATACGATTTTTTGGACGAGTTGGAGATCATGTTAACAGCCGATTTGAATGGTCTGACGGAAATGATCGATGATACACAACCTATTGACCACCTACAAAGCGTTCTAGACACATTGGGATTTTACGGTATCAAGGAGGAAAATTATACCGTCGACCTAAGAACTGTACGAGGTCTTGATTATTATAAAGGTGTAGTATTCGAGATAGACGCCGAAAGACTTGGTGCCGAGAAGCAGATCTGTGGTGGTGGCGATTACAGTTTGGGAGACATTTTCGGAATAGATATATCATCCAAAGGTTTCGCCATCGGTTTCGACAGAACACTCCTCGCCCTCGAGGAAGAGAAAACTGAAGTCGGTGTATGGCAGCCCACCTGCTATTTGATACCCATCGGTGAAGATACCCTTAGGTTTTCATACGATTTACTTACAACCCTAAGAAAGGAAGACATTATCGCAGATATCGAACTCATGTATAGGAGCGTAGGAAAAGCCCTAGCCTATGCCGATAAGATGAACTTCAAATACTCTATATTGATTGGTGAGACCGAGTTAGAAGAAGGATTTTTTACCGTAAAGCATATGAAGAGCGGAAAGCAAAAAACCCTAAAAAAAGATGAATTGATCGCTGGGATGAAGTCACATGAATCTGAGTAAGTTGAACAAAATACCATTGTTTTTGTTCGTAATCGTAGCTTTCTATACAATAAGTCTTTTTCTAGCACCCTTCACACTTGAACCAGGCACTATAACCGAACTGAACGGGGAAGCAAACCAGCTGAGTAATCTTGATCTATGGAAAGAGCTACCCCCATATCATGCGATTATTTACACCTTTAGCGATTTTAACTGCCATCAGATGCATCACAGGTCATATGATATAAACGGTAATCAGATGCCTGTATGTGCTAGATGTGTGGGCATATACATCGGTCTAACCTTGGGATTGTTTATAATGATGTTCGTTAAACCTAGGGATGATTACAAAGATATACTTCTAGGATTGATCCCTTCACAGACAGATCATCTATCTAATATTAAAAAGACTATTATGATAGTTTTTCTAGGCGGGCTCTTTATTCTACCTATGGCACTGGACGGGTTCATACAGTTGTTGACCGATTATGAAAGCAACAATATCATGAGAACCGTTACCGGTCTGACCGGAGGACTGGTTTTTTCACTGTTTATCTCTGCCCTTTTGATGGCATCTATCCATTCGATAAAGCCGAATGAGGAAAATCCTTATATAGAACACGATTACTCAAAGAATCCTGAGGTCCAAAAATGACACTGTGGCAAGCGAAATCAAAAAGGAAGATCACCGGCGGTAGACGAAGACATTATCGTAAGAAAAGGAAATTTGAGCTTGGCTCAGACTTCGATCCTGCGGTCATTTCAAAAGAAAAGAATAAGACGGTGAGGACGCGTGGAGGAAACTTGAAAACAAAAGCGATGGGTGCCAAGTTTGCCAACATATTCGAATCCGATGGAAGTGTTTCTGAGGTAAAAATAGATACCGTACTCGAGAACCCGGCCAATCCCAACTACGTTCAGAGGAATATACTCACAAAAGGTGCCATCATCAGTACGAAGAAAGGGAATGCAAAGATCACATCCAGACCGGGACAAGACGGTGTAGTAAACGCAATATTACTAGAGGATTAGGATGGCGAGGAAGAGGAAAACATGGGTGATATATCCGGAGTATTTTGATAAACGATTATCAAGATCCCAAGGTAGAAGGGTTCCCACAGAATATTCTGTAAGTAATCCTAAAACCGAAGAGATAAGAGATATACTCAATTCATATAATATACCCAACAGGGTTGAAGGAAATGAACACCATCCTGCTACCTGGTATGAACAGAATGGTAGGGTATTGATATCGAAACAAAATATACCCAAACAGAGTTTTTTGAAAAAGATGGGTGAAAAACTAAAGAACAAAAGAAGCCCTTAGTTTATGATCAGGGAGTCTCTCTTTTGATCCTTATATAAGACACCGATTGATCTGGTAAATTCCGTGCGAACATAAATTCTTTCCTTACTGTATGTGCTACACGAACGGCTCTACTTATATCGTACCAACTGCAGGTATAATCCCCTACAACGGGCTGTATCATATAATCTGCGTGATGCTCCTCGGGTTCACCCAAATAACATCTGTATGCAGTACCGTACTTGAATCCTGTTTTTGGGATCAGGTTTCTTTCTCGTAGATTTTTATATACTTTATATCTGAGCATGAAGTCGTTTTGTATACTGTCCGCATACTCTTTTAATCCCATCTCATCGATTAATTCCCCTGAACTTCCCTGATGTACATTTAAAACATTTTTTTCAAGAAGGTATAATGTTTCTACCATTGACAGTTGAAGTTCATCGTCCGATTTTCGACCATAAAAACCAAATTCATGTAGCTTGTTTCCACCTTCCTTCACATAACATTTATCACCGAATACTGTCCCTTCCAATTTTTCATAATCTTCTATATCGTTTCCATCACCAGTTAAGACCGCGGTCATAATCTCATAGTAAGTGACATCACCCTCTTCGTCAAGTAAACCTACCAACAATGATTTTTTGATCTGCAATAAACGTATACTGGCCTCCTCTATATCTTCAATGGAAAATGAATCGGTTTCCGCACGGGCTATGAGCCAGTATCTCGAAGGAGTCTTCCCAGGCCCTCCTCCTCTGGGGAACACCCTAAAATCTGCAGGTTTTGAAGATGTTTTGAGTATGTAACCCCTTGACCTCATGTTCCTGTATACGTGATATTTGACAGCTATATTCGGATCGCCTCTTAAAGCCTCCTTCATCATCTCTTCTTTTGTAATAGTTGCGCCGTCTTGATATCGTATCTCCAAACGGTCGGTTGCTTGTAGGTAAAGGGATTCATAGTAATCAAGTTCTATTCCACCACCTGATAAGGGAGTTCCAAAATATCCTTTATTATATATCGTGTTTCCATCGGCCTGGTTATGAACTATGATCTTATCTTTACTAAGGATTCCTACCGTCATCTTTCGGATGCTACCCTGAACACGATATAAAAATGTATCCGCGGATGATATGTCTCTATTTTTCCATATCCTTAATTTTCTCAATTTCGTCTTCGATCTCATGCGGTATCTTTTTCTCCGTAGTCATATCGAAGTCGTTTTTAATGTGAGAGATAATGTGAAGCGAAAAGGGCTGCTCGGTTATTATTGAATTTATGCAGATCCGTCAGATCTCGTTGCCCCTGAATCTCTCCAGTTCGGACAGTATGTTGAAGGAGTGTAAGACATCTGAACGAGTGATTATACCGACAAGTTGACCATCTTTTGTCACAGGGAATCTACCGAACTGTTTTTTTAGCATGGTTTTCCATATCTCGCCAACGTCATCGTTTGGACTGGCGAAGATCACGTTCGTTTCCATTATATCACTAACTCTGGTCGATGACATCTTATCTTCATCTATCTTTTTCGTATCTCCAAGAGTAACTATACCGACTACGTTACCGTCTCTGACCACGGGAAAACCCGTATGCTGATATGTCATGACCTCTTTCAAGAATTCTTCCACCGCCATATCCGTAGATACTGTTTTTACGTCTTTGCTCATGATCTCCCTGACCATCACCTTGCCTAGCACTTCTCTTACCATTACACTCTGGGATTCCTGGGATGCGGCCATATATATGAAGAAGGCTATGAGTATGAGGAATATATTGTAAAACAGCCCGATGATACCGAATATCACGGCGAATACCTTCCCTACATCGGCTGCCGTTCTAGTAGCTTTTGCATAGGGTAGTTTTTTTGCCATTAAGGCCCGGAGTATCCTGCCACCGTCCATGGGAAATGCAGGTATAAGGTTGAACCCTGCCAGCAAAAAGTTTATGGATCCAATATAGAGTAGCATGAATGCGAGTACTGAATTGGGCGATAACAATCCACCTGCAAAGGTGATGACGCCGATGGCAAGGCTGGACAATGGCCCTACGACACTGATCTTGATCTCAAGATTCGGATCTTTCGGTATCTCATCCATGCTTGATATACCGCCGAAGAGCCATAATGATATCTCGTTTACCTTGACTCCGTTCCCGATGCTTACAAGAGAATGAGCTAGTTCATGTATGAAAACGCTGACGAAGAGGCCTACTGCCAATATAAGGCCTATTAGATAGCTCATCAAGCCGGTGTGTACTTCCGGATCCGGGATGCCCAGAGAATTAGCTATCAGCAGCATGTTCGAGCCGATGGACCATGCGATGATGGCGACCACTATTATCAGTGTTATGTGCAGCTTCACGGGGATACCGAACAGCTTACCTATCTTTACTGAAGTCTTCATGGTATTTCTATGAGAGGATATAGCAGCCATGGTATATATGATATTTTCTCATGTGCAGATAAAATATCTTACGAAAAGACCTAAATACAGAGTTTTTATAACCGGTTTAGAGACATCATATGGTGGAAACTGCTCTGGAAATCAAAGGATTGAGTAAGACGTATCCTCAATGGAGGAAGAAAAGTGTAAAGGCACTCAGAGATGTAAATTTTTCAGTTGCTAAAGGCGAGGTCGTAGGTCTTCTCGGACCTAACGGAGCAGGGAAGACCACTGCCATAAAGTGCATCTGCGGATTGATACTAGCCGATAAAGGAACTATAAGTTATTTTGGTGAAGAATCCGGAAAAAGAATTGCGGAGCATGTGAGTGCGGTATTGGAGGGCAACCGAAATATCTACTGGCGGTTGACATCCAGGGAGAACCTGGAGTTCTTTGCCGGACTGCAAGGCCATTCTCCGTCTTCCGTTAGGGTTAAAATATATAACATATTGAAAACCTTCGACCTTGTGGAAAAGGAAAACATTCCTGCTAGGAAATTATCTAGGGGAATGCAACAAAAACTAGCACTCGGATGTGCACTTATCCGAGACACGCCTATGCTTTTGCTGGACGAACCTACTTTAGGGCTAGACGTGGAGACTTCCTTGGAACTGAGAAGATACATAAGAGACATGGTTAAGAAAAATGAGAAGACCATATTGGTCAGCAGCCACGACATGAACGTGGTGGAGGATGTATGCGATAGAGTGGTTATTATCAATCATGGTCGGGTTGTAGCAGATGATACGGTTGAAAGATTAAGAGCTGTTTTCAAAGTTCAGGCTTATGAGGTGGGATTAAATGGCAGCTATGAGAATTTGGAACGGATTTTATCCGATGTTATAAAAGTTGACACAAAGGGCTCGCAAACTGTACTCACCTGCCAATTGAAAAATTCCGAAGATTTTTATAGGTTGATAGACCTTTTAAAGGGATCTGATGTTGAGATAGATTATATAAAGACTAAGGAACCGAACTTCGAGGAAATATTTATCAAGGTTCTTGGTGGTGAAAAGATATGAGGGACGTCTATGTATTTCTGGCGATAGTAAAAAAATATTTCATCGAGTTGAAACGCTATGCGTTCAACACCATAATGATGATGGTTGGTATTTACATATTATTTGTACTGGTATTCTTCGGTCTTCAGTCTTTTGATGCAACAATGGAGACTTTGGAAGGAACTATAGTAGGGTTTGCCCTATGGATATTTGCTATCATGGGATTTGTCGAACTTTCATGGAGCATATTAGAGGAAGCCAGGAACGGCACCTTAGAACAACTATATCTTTCACCAGTAAATTTTGGACGAATCTCCGGTTACAGAGTGCTTGCCTCGTTTTTCGTAAATATGGTTTTGGTTGGTACTTTTTTAACCGCAATGATGGTAGGTACAGGTCATTATCTGAATCTAGATCCGGGTGTTATAGTGCTTTTATTTTTGACCCTACTTTCAATCTCTGGAATCGGCTATGTTATGGGTGGTCTAGCGTTGATTTTTAAAAAGGTACAGGCGACATTAAACGTATTCCAATTTCTCTTCATAATACTTCTGATGATACCAGCAGCTTTGGACGACCACATAATATTATACATACTTCCTGTATCATGGGGAAGCGCTCTTATCAATCGTGTGATGGTGTCAGGGACACCATTCTTTTCACTTTCCTCATGGTCAATATTGATACTGTTAATCAATTCATTTGCATACTTCGCGATTGGATACATGATATTTGGATACCTGGAGAAGATTGCCAAGAAAAAGGGATTATTGGGTCATTATTGAATTTATACAACGTTAAATTAGTACACGTTCACATTGAAAAAATTATGACGTCAAAATTTTTATTTGGTTTAACAATGTTATCCGTAAATATTAAATATCCCTGATGTGATTGATTCTGGAGAAAACTATACAAGAGGGAATAAACATGAGGATAAAAGAAAAAACAAAACTGCTATCGTTATTTCTGGTCGTGTTGCTGATTGTCTCGGCTTCATCAATGGTAATGCTGGCCAGCGGCGAGGCAGAAAAAGAGATAATGCTAGTGTCCTTTGAAAAGGAAGATGATCTTTATCGAATAGATTCGGTTGTCCAGGATATAATTGAAATATATCCAAACCGTGTCCTAGTTTCGATAAGTGAGAACGAACGAGATGAGCTCTTCAATATAGGGTTTTCAGTACAGGAAATTCCGAATAATACCGTACTTACAGTGAAGGAATACACCTTTGATATCAATGAAGGATATCCTGACTTCCCTGATGAACTATTGATCGATGAATATGAACCCGGCACCGATGGCATTTACTTGGTTCATATGCTCGGTCCTGTTCATTCCAGCTGGAGACAATCTTTGCTCGACATGGGAGTTGAGGTCATCAACTACGTGCCTAACTATGCCTACGAAGTACGAATGACTCCAGAGCTCGCAGACGAAGTTGAGGACCTATACTTCGTCGACTGGGTAGGCATCTATCAACCAGGATTCAAATTGGCTCGTGATATCCAACCTGGGGTAATAGAAATGAGTATACTATCTACATCCAGAGCAACCACTCTTTCAGCAATCGATGAGAAAGCTACTATATTATCCTACAGCCAAAGGCCCTTTGGCGCCGGGATGATAATCCACGTTGATGACACGGGGTCTTTGATCGAAATAGCAAATTTGAAAGACGTATACTTCATGAGCAATTACCTTGAACCAAAACTGCATGATGAGATGACAACCCAGATTATCGGCGGTGGATTGTGGATGTTTGACAACGATGATAATCCGGATACACCCTACAGAGTTTACGGGTTAAGATTCGGATCACACGTCAACCAATATCTCGGTCTATCAGGTGACGGCGTGGTCATAGCCATAGCGGATACAGGCATCGGCAATGGTAATCCTGGTGACGCCGGTCATTTAGATTTCACAGGCCGAGTGATCGGTGGACATGGTTGGGGCGACGACTCTAACTATTGGGCAGATGGACATGGACACGGTACACACGTCACAGGTTCAGCAGCCGGAAATACTTTCGGCGGAACAAGAGACACTATGGACTTTGCACCTTACTATGTTGCACAGGGGTTAGCCCACGAAGCAAATATATTTGCCGAAAAGATATTCTCTGATGAAGGAGTTTTCATGCCTGATAACTATTATGAAATAGTCCAATATCCCAAACAGTATGCTTCTGCATATGTTCATTCCAATTCCTGGGGCGGCTCCGGAAATGGTAGATACACCCTATCTTCATCAGAGTATGACATGGCCGTCAGAGATGCCAACAATGACACCGCTGAAAACGAGCCCATGGTTATTACAACTTCAGCTGGCAACGACGGACCAGACGACACTACTATCGGATCTCCTGCAACCGGAAAGAATGTTATATCCGTAGGCGCAACCCAGAATTACAATCCGGATGCGGGTGTTTTTAATCCTGATATGATTGTAGGATTCAGCTCACGTGGTTGGACAAATGACAGTCGAGTGAAACCTGATGTTGTGGCACCCGGACAGGGAATCGTTTCAACTTATCCGGACGGCGGATACGCCACCATGAGCGGAACGTCGATGTCAAATCCGGCAGTAGCAGGTGCGGCTGCATTAATTGTCGAATGGTACGAAGACCTTTATGGTGTACGACCCAGCCCTGCAATGGTAAAGGCGATGTTGATCAATTCAGCTTACGACATTGACGATGAAAACGGTAACACCGACCCCATACCCAATAGAGATGAAGGTTGGGGAATGGTATTTTTACCTGCATTGATGGATGCAAGAGCAGAGTTCATGGAAGTCGACGAGACGGAACTTATAGAGACAGGCGAATTACACGAATACAATATCACCTGGGAAGACGACCTTGTACCGCTGAAGATTACCTTGACATGGACTGACAAATATGCACTTTCCGGTGACACGTGGACCCTAAAAAATAACCTTGACCTAGAGG
Organism: uncultured Thermoplasmata archaeon; assembly: GCA_964486225.1. Taxonomy (GTDB): domain Archaea; phylum Thermoplasmatota; class Thermoplasmata; order Halarchaeoplasmatales; family Halarchaeoplasmataceae; genus Haladaptatiplasma. The sequence goes on from CAZAMQ010000008.1 coordinate 44,873, forward strand.
TTATCGCACCAGATGGGGAAACATATTATCGTGGTAATGCGTTCCCAGTGGACGCCGAAGGCAACAGCGCAAGTTCATTCACATCCCCGAACACGGATTCTATGCCCGTCTTCGATAGGAACGAGGATGGATGGGACGATGTGAACAATGTTCTGAACGTGTACATACCCGCCGAGGACCTTGAATTTGGTGAATACACAGTTCGTGTCATAGGTACGAATGTACCGGAAGATGCTAACAACGACGGTGATGCTAATCAGGATTACGCACTCTTCATTAGCAATACTGTAGATCCTGAAGGAAGACCACACATAGAACTGACCTATCCTGAAGGCGGAGAGGTTTGGAATTATGATGAATGGGAAACGATAACCTGGGAAACCGCAGAAGGGGATAACCCCATATCCACAGTTGACCTAATGTATACACTTGATGAAGGCTTGACCTGGAGTGATATCGCAATAGGAATACCAGATGACGGTTCATACCTTTGGCAAGTACCCGATCAACCTACACACACGTTACGTGTAAGAGCGATCGTAAATGACGATGGAGGTTTAGCTCGTATGCATACAAGTGGTGTATTGGCCATAATAGGTTCAGAACCTGCATCTCCGAGTGGCCTTGGTGTTGAACATTACCTCGGGCCGACCCCAATAATCATCGACGATTTCCAAGACGGTGATTACACATCGGATCCCATATGGACGGCCTACTCCGGAGAGTGGTCTGTGGAGCAGGAAGAAGGCTACCACTGGCTGGAAGGGGAAGGAACCATATCAACACCCTTCACTGAGGCGTACGGTAGATGGGAATGGGACTTCCAGTTTACACAAACAGAACCAGATGGAGGCCAGTTCCAGGTGATGAGGTTCTACTTTATCCAGGACACGCCTGATCCAGGCGACTCTTCATTCAGCGGATATTATATCATCGTCACCGGTGAACTCACAGATCCCTATCCACCTGAACCACAGATAAATCTATGGAGGATAGATGATGGAGACACACCACCCGAGGGCACGTTAATATCCACCAACTGGGATGGCAACACCGAATGGAATACCTTGGCTGTTGATAGAGACGAAGACGGTAACTTCGCAATGTATCTTAACGATGATATATTAGGAATCGCTGAGGATAACACGTACAATACAACTAATTACATCGGTTTCAGGAACGAGGCGACATCACCGGATTACAGGCACAGAGTGGGCGAGGTAAGAACGATCGTCGAACTAGAAGGTGATGATCACAACCGTATTACATGGGATAAGAGCATCGACGATGGTACGGGCAGGAACAGTGTTGAATTCTATGATATAGAACGCTCTTACACAGGAACTGGTGACTGGTATAGCCTCGGCACGATATCCGCAGATGGTTCGGCTGATTACTCTTTCACTGATCTATATGCCGGTAACTATGACAACGTCGCCTGGTGGTACAGAATACGCGCAGTAGATATTCACGGTCTTTATGATGACCCCCCCATGACACCAGTTCAGGAGCCAATAACCACTGAAGTTACCGTGAATATAGTTTCTCCCGAAGATGATGCACTGTTCAATACCGATAGCGTCTCTATTCACTGGACAAGCACCGGAGACATTGAATTCTATCACCTGTATTTGAATGATGACCCGCCGATATACAAGCTCGAGCAAAACCATAATTTCATCAACATGCCAGATGGTCATCATACCGTGACGGTGGAAGCTTACGGAGGTGGTGAACCCGTATCAGATACTGTGAACTTTACCATCGATACAACACCACCACCATTAGAGATTACCAGCGAATGCGGTGGTATCACATTTGATGAAACGTTCACCATCGATGGAGTAACAGAACCAACTGCTACAGTTGAAATAAACGGAAACATGGTCGATGTCAATGCCACTACTGGAGAATTCGACTATACCACAAGCTTGGTTGATGGACTTAATTTATTCCATGTAACAGCTGTTGACGGAGCCAGTAACGAAGCAACTACCACAGTATATGCATTATATATGCCTGACATACCTGCTCTTTATGATGCAATCAGTGCTTTACAATCGGATGTAAGTAGTCTACAGGCAGATGTAAGTAGTCTACAGGCAGATGTAAATTCTCTACAAGCAGAGATAACGAGCCTCTGGGACGAGATTGACGTTCTAAACGAAGATCTTGCAGATATGATGGAGTACTTCGATGAAGAAATGGTAAGACTGGATGGACGTATAGACGAGTTAGACTCCGATCTGAACACACTGAACAATAGACTAACGACAGAGATCAACGCACTTGAAGAAGCTATTGAAAACAATAGAGTTGAACTTATCGATATAATCGATAGCAGGATAGCAAATATAACTGAAGAGATCTCAGAACTCGAAAACACTACTAGAACGATCAGAAATGATCTCGATGATCTAAACACAGACATGAACACATTCAGGGCAGAACAACAACAGATCGACGATGACCAGGATTCGGATATCAGCACGGCGACCAACATGGCTTTGGTAGGCATATTCATGGCAATAATTGCATTAATACTTGTCATAATATATGCAGTAATGAGCAAAGGTGGATCCTCGAGCAGTGATTTCGAAGAAGAGCCTTTCGAAGAAGAGGAAGACTTTGAAGAAACATTGTTCGAAGACGATGAGTTCTAAAACCGCACCAAACCCCCTTCTTTTTTATTTTTTTCAAAATTCAAAGACGTTGAAAATCTACAATTTTGGCAAGTTTTTATTTTTTTGTTTAAAAACCTAACTCTGACAGTTTCATGACGTGTGATGCGAAATAAGTCGAGAGAATCTAATTGACAGTTGGTAAAACACCACAGCTTTTTAGGTAAATCAACATAGATAATCATCGGTTTTTGGAGTTTCTCTTTGCTTTGGACAAACACCGTTTATACGATGATCATAACTGTGAAAAACAAAATTTTGCATGAACTGTCAAATTGCATTTAGATACGGGTCGGGCAAGCCAGGAAATCATCTGTGAAATTAATCGCTTAAAAAATCTGAAAAAATGAAAAATGCTGATGAAAAAACCACCTTTATGTGATCCAAGTGTCAAACTCAAGTAGAAAATAGACGAAGCTAAACCTATATAGTCTGGTTAGGAAGGACCTTTTTGAAAACTTAGCGCATTCAGGACATCTTTGTTTTGATAGCATCTACCAGTTTAGGTAGTACATCATAAAGATCTCCGACAACACCATAATCGGCTGATTTGAATATGAGGGCCTCCGGGTCTTTGTTCACTGCAACTATTATATCAGAATCGCGCATACCAGCAATATGCTGTATCTGTCCTGAAATACCAATCGCAAAGTAGAGTTTTGGTTTCACCTTGTGGCCGGAAAGTCCTATCCAATGGTCTTCCGACATCCATTTAAGATCTGCGGATAATGGTCTTGAACATCCTATAGTCTCTCCCGGCAACAGTTTCGCCAAATCTTTAGCCAAATTGATATCTTCTTTGTTTTTGAATCCCCTACCGCAGGATACAATCGAAGTTGCGTCCTCAACGTTGACCCCTTCACATTCCATCTGTTGTACGTTCAATATCTTAGATGGTGAAGGTGTAAATTCTATCGTCTCATGTATAATTTCACCGGACCTTGAATCATCAACTGGTAGAGAATCGAAGAGCTTAGCAGGAATCGTTAGTATATAAGGTGTTTCGGTAAAGCGTTCGACTGCAACTGCGCTACCACTGTATATAACGCGTTCTGCAGTGAGATTTCCATCGTCGATATATATATCAGTGCATTCAGTTACACATCCTGTATCTAACATAGAGGCGAGGCGCGGAGCTAGCTCTTTGCCATCTTTGTTGGAACCTATCAATATGGTCTCTGCACCCGTTTTATCTATTATACTGGCTAATATATCAGTGTACTCTTCAGCCTTGAACGACTCCATATCAACATCCGCAACAAATACTTTGTCAGCACCCTTATTGATATAATCATCCGGTTCTGTATCGTTCTTTCCTATTACAGCTACTATTACTTCTCTTCCCAGTTCATCAGCCAACTCTCTACCTTTACTGAGCATTTCCATGGTTAGCTTCTCATCGTTAGAGTATATCAACACCATCCATATCACCCCAGGACTCCGTCTTTGGCAAGATTGTCAACTAATTTTTCAACAGCTTCGTCAAGATCATCTTCGAAAATTATGTTTCTTCTTTCCATAGAAACACCTTTTACTTCCACTAACTCTATTACTGCATTATCTTCTTCTACCAAGGTTGAATGGTCAATTATTTCAATTGGCTTATTTGCTGCTCCGAGGATCTCCATAAGGCTGGGAAGTCTGGGTTCATTGATCTCTTTTGTTACCGATAGAAGGACAGGATAGGGTGATTCGACAATCACTTTTTTATCGCCGAGATCTCGGTCCGCGGTTAGCTTTTCCTTTTCAGGATCTATCTTCTTGGCATAGGTTATCTGTGGAATGCCTAGTTTTTGTGCTAGGCGGGGGCCCATCTGTCCGGAGAAAAGGTCTATGGATGCTTCTCCGCATAGGATGATATCATATCCTTCTAGGCTTTTAATAGCTGCTGTAAGTAATGTAGAAACCACATTGTAATCACCGGTATCCGGATAAGGTATAATATTTGCTTCGTCAGCACCCATTGCAAGGAGTTCTTTTATATATTCCCTAGCCTCGGATGGACCAACGCTTACAATGGTTACCTTACCACCAAGTTTTTCCTTGATACGAACAGCTTCTTCAACCGCATTCTTATCTATATCACTGATCTTCCTATCTATACCTTGAAGAATAGGTTTGTTCGTCTTTTGGTCTATCTTAATCTCGGATACATCCACTACCTCTTTTGCACAGACGATTATGTTCATACAAAAACACCTCATTGAAGTACATTTTTTGCAATTACCATCTTTTGAGCTTCCGACGTTCCCTCATATATCTCAGTTATCTTCGCATCCCTGAGCAGACGTTCTACGACATATTCCTTGGTATAACCATATCCACCGTGTATCTGTACCCCCTCAAGAGCGGCTTTTACAGCAGTCTCTGAAGCGAATAGCTTTGCCATGGCGGCTTCTTTGGAAAATCGTCCACCCTGGTCCTTGGTAAAGGCTGCACGGTGAAGTAGTAATCTTGAGGCCTCTATATTCGTTGCCATATCCGCTATCTTCCATTGGATTGCTTGGAATTTGCTTATAGGTCTACCGAACTGTTGCCTTTGTTGTGAGTATTCAATCGATTCTTCCAGAGCTCTTTGAGCTATGCCGACTGCCTGAGCGGCTATACCTATTCTACCACCGTCAAGGGTGCCCAAAGCTATCTTGAATCCTTGTCCTTCTTCACCCAGTAGATTCTCTTTTGGTACGTGCATGTCCTCAAAGATCAGTTCAGCAGTAAGTGATGCATTTATGCCCATCTTCTCAAATATGCTACCCACCTCAAAGCCCTCTGTATCTGATTCTACGATGAACGCACTCATACCCCGATATCCGGCTGATTTATCCGTCATTGCAAAAACAATGTGGATTCCAGCTTCGCCACCACTGGTGATGAACATCTTTGAACCATTGATCACGTAATGGTCACCGTCAATAACTGCTGTAGTTTCCATTGCTCCAAGGTCGGTTCCCGCGTTGGCCTCCGTACCTGAGAAAGCACCTATCATCTCTCCTTTAGCCAAAATCGGCAGATACTTTTTTTTCTGTTCTTCGGTGCCGTACTTTAAAATTGGATCACAAACCAATGAGTTATGCACGGAAGTGACGACTCCGGTAGAGGCACACTTTTTGGAAATCTCTTCGATTACTATGGCGTAACTCACCGTATCGAGACCGGCACCACCATATTCTGTGGGCACAATAATACCCAAAAGCCCTAGATTAGCCATTTTTTTTAAAATATCATGGGGATACTCTTCTTTTTCATCCAGCTCGGCGGCAACGGGTTCGATCTCCTTCTCTGCGAACTCTCTTACCATGTTCCTTATCATTTTCTGATTATCGGTTAATTTGAAGTCCATAACACCCGCATATATACGATAAACATAAAACTTTCGACTAAAAGGGTAAAAAAAAGGAGATATAATACTTATAAACCGTTTGTACGTATCCTACCTAAGGTTTGCTCAACATATCATTTATTTGTAATGTAAGTTCCTTTCTTTTATCTCGACCAATGCTTCCAGGAGAATATTCTATACCTATGATGGGTATGGGGCCTTTTTCAGTTTCATCCGAATCAACATTATTGAAGAAAAATTCCGTGTCTTCCAGTTCGATGGTCACCCCTTTATTAATCTGATTATAACTCTTGGATATCATTCGAACTGCTCCGGATATCAGTGCGTAGAATGTTCCATTGGCCAAAAAATTATCTTTCTGAGTGGTTGCAATAACGTTACCTTTCCAATCAAGTATCGTGATGTCTTTGATGGAATTGTTTTGTTTATAGTCCTCTAGCATATCTAAGGTAATTTCTGGTGCCATAAGGGGTTAATCAACAAACATGTATTTACCTTTTACGAATCTTCATTTACCAAGAACCATGCCTTCGGTATCTATCTCGTGTAGTATTCGCTGTTCCTCAAGTGTAGGCGGATTAGTAATCCCATGGTCTTTAGGTATGATTATTTTAAAACCACTATTCTCAGTGATATCCTCTAAAGTGACGCCTGGGTATCGCTCTAATAGTTTGAGCCGCTTACAATTATTGTCAAAACCATAAACACCTAACTGGGTGATAACCCGATAAGGACCGCTACCTTGCGATAGTCCGACCTCCTCTCTTGACCCGGGTCCTGAGAGGTATCCTGGTGTGGTCAAAAAGTCTAATTTTTCAACAAAACGTCTTTTGTCCTGCCTCATAAGTAGGATAATATTCCAGCATAATGAACCTATGTCATTAGCTCCACCGCTGCCGGGCAGTCTTGCCTTCGGTCGATGATGTTTGCCTATAACAGTTGTATTAATGTTTCCGTAGGGGTCCATTTGTGCTGCACCTAGGAATCCATAGTCTATGTAACCAACTCTGTGCAGCTGACATTACATCATGCATGGTTGAAGCGGAAACTGCTTTGTGGAACGTTCTCGAATCTCCAACCGAGATTGGCAGTGCGGGTATCTTAGGCCCGATACCTCCCGCTTCGAATATGATCAATGAATCAGGTGCATGGGTTCTCTGTGCTAACATGCAGGCTATCATGGGTAATCCGGTACCGGCAAAGAATGTTTTTCCATTCTCCAGTAGATGTGAGGCAACACATGCGAGTAACTCCGTCGAAGTAAATTCGTCTGCATATTTCATGTTCAATCACCTCTCAACCATGGAGCCTTCATGAGCTTTTCATATCGCTCAATTTCGCCTAAGTATTTCATGTTTTCTTTCCCTCCTCTCAATTCGAGGTATTCTTTGAAATCCTTTACACCGAAAACGTACTTGGCAAAGTATTCTTTTGTACCTTCTTTTGATCTTGATAGTTTAAGCCATTCACCGATATGATTCTCATCGAAGAAATATAGGTACGGCATCTCGCAGGGATGTGAACCCCAAAGTATTTCCACAACGGCATCCACATGATAGAAAGGTATCGCAGTTCTCCAAGGTTTATCACGTATTACATCCTCTTCGATCACTTCTTCCGTAGTGATTATCAACCTTCTCGCTGACCTAACTAACTGTATATCCTCAACTGCGATACCATCAATTTGTGCATTACCGTACTTGTCACATCGATGGACATGTATCATCACTACATCGGGGTTACACGAAGGAAGTAGGTAAACTGGTTTACCGCCGAATGGGTCTTCTACCACTTTAGCGGAGATGAACTCAAAGGTATCAGTACCCATTAGTACTCTTGAAGGGACGAAGGGTACACCCATAGCTCCCGCCAAGAATCTCTACTGGTATGCAGCATTGCTTATTTCTGCAAGTACCTCACACGTTCCGTTTTCTACGGCCCTTCTTGATGTAGGTGACAGCCCTCTCAACTCGTGACCAAAAGAGTATGCAACTTCTACCTTGTCAACACAGCCAGCGCCTATCAGTATATCCGAATCGTGCACAGCAGTTTTACCTGCCATAGTGAGGTGTCTGATATTTTGCCTGACTATTTCATATATGATTGCCATTGATACCCTTATGTGTCCAAAGCCGCCTGATGCTATGAAGTCACCGTCATTGATGAAATTTTTTACAGCCTCTTGGGTATTCATCCTCTTATCTTTTAGTTCTCTAGACTTATTCTTCGATACCTTTTTTCTGTGAGAGTCCAGGTCGTGCCAGCCGACCAGTTTTCAGTTAACTTCCTTGATGATCTTCATTATAACACCGTTTGCGGATTGGCATATGTAATAGCGTAAATAAGATTATCGTATGAACCCAGATGAAAACTGTCGTATCTCTCTAGAAATCGATTTTATTGATTCGAGACTGTAGAAAAACGACAAGAATAATCGAGAAAACATTTCAATAGTTTTTTTGAAGACATTTTTCTAATTCGTCGTGGTTTGAATAATATATATGCAATAAGACGAATGTATTGTATGAAGTAGAGCGAATGATGAAAACATATATATAGTACGATAATATTCTGGATACAGTGAAAAATATGGTATTCAAAGAAGGACCAAAAGAAACAAGATTTGTACTCAGTAAGGACGTATATAGCT
>CAZAMQ010000009.1:0-48900 GCA_964486225.1 uncultured Thermoplasmata archaeon
CTATGGCAGAGTAAGCACATGATTCTACACACAAACCACATCCACTGCAGATATCCTCATCAACGGTCGCGGTGATCCCTTCAAGTACTAACTTCCCCTTCATTATAGGTATCGCTGCTCTTGAAGCCGCACCTTCTGCTTGTGCGATCGAGTCCGCAAGGTTCTTTGGATAATGTGCTGAACCACAGAAGTATATCCCATCGGTAGCAAAATCCAATGGTCTTATCTTTGGATGTGCTTCTATGAAGAAGTTACCTGGACCTGCAGGTATTTTGAACATCTCAACGAGTTTTTTACTCTCAGGGGTTCCTTCGGTCTGTGCAGTGAGTACCACCAGGTCTGCAGGTAAGACCATCTCTTCGTTGTATATATCATCATAAACGGTTACTGTGGCATCACCATCCTCCGTATCCACATCCACCTTCGGAGGATTATCCGAAGAATATCGTATGATCTTTACTCTGTAATCTTCGATGACATCAGCAAAGTATTCTTCTTCATCCTTACCGAATACCCTGATATCCCGGTATAGTATATTTATATCTGAATCGGGATACTGTTGTTTTATGAGTTTAGCGTTCTTTATGGATACGCCACAACCGATACGACAGCAGTAGGGACGCTCTTCTTCCATCGCCCCAGCACAATTGATCATCACAACGTTCTTTACCTTTGGTAATTCTCCTTTTTTGAGCAGTTCTTCAAGCTCGGTTTGAGTCATCACTTTAGGGTTTTCACCGCAACCATAACGGCCCGTTAGATCGATCTCACCGAACCCTGTTGCTATTATCACAGTACCGAACTCTATTTCCTTATCTCCATCAGGGGTCTTTACTATCCCTTCAAAATTGCCTATAAATCCATCTACGGATCCCACGGTTGAGTCGGCAAATACGGATATGTAATCTGAGGCTTTTACTTTCTCTACCAGTGGCTCTATGATCTCCTTCGGTTCCTTATCAGAGGGGAATACACTGTGTAGTCTGGTTAGCATACCACCTAGTTCTTTTTTCTTCTCGACTATATAAGAATGGATCTGCATATCTGCCAGAGCAAGAGCAGATCTCATACCTGCTACACCGCCACCGATTATCAATACTCCTGGTGTTACATCTACCTCCTCCTCGGTGAGTGGTTCAAGCAATGCAGATCTTGTTACAGAGATACGTACAAGGTCCTTTGCCTTCTCCGTAGCCTTCTCCTTATCATGCGAGTGTACCCAAGAGCATTGCTGTCTGATATTGGCAAATTCAAACAGATATTTGTTCAAACCTGCTTCCACCAAAGTATCTCTGAAAAGACCTTCATGTGTTACCGGAGAGCACGCAGCTACTATCACCCTATTGAGATTCTCTTCTTCGATTTTCTCACGCATATCCTTCTGTGTATCTTCCGAACATGCGAACATCACATCTGTTGAATAGTCGACATAGGGTAGAGTTTTTGCATATTCCGCAACCTCTTCTGTATCCAGGAATCCATGTATGTTCTTCCCACAATGACATACGAACACACCTATCCGAGGTTTCTGGCCCTTTACATCTTTTTGTTGTGGTGGAGGTATCGGAACTACTTTGTCCCTACCGATAAGGCTCTTCATAGCCTTTGCTGCAGCACCACTCCCCATGGAGACACTATCAGGGATATCCTTGGGACCCTGATTACACCCAGCTAGATATACACCTTGGCGAGACGATTGCTCAGGATCGGTAATTATGGATCCTGCCCTGAAGAATCCGTTTTCATCTACTTCTATACCCAATAACCCTCCTAATCTTTTGTTCTCATGAGAAGGCATGATCGCAGTCGAAAGCACCAATAAGTCTACAGTCTTTTCTTCTACTTCGTGAGTATGTGTATCCATATATCTGATGGTGATGCTCTTATCTTCATTTTGATACACGGATGACGGGCGTGCACGTATGTAGTTCACTCCCATCTCCTTGGCCTTATCATAATATTGTTGAAAGTCCTTTCCATATGCACGTAAGTCCATATAGAATATAGTTACATCCGTATCCGGATCAGTCTCTTTTGCGATGGAGGCTTCCTTCGTTGCATACATACAGCAAACCCTAGAGCAGTATGGAAAACCAAGCTGCTTACTCCTAGAGCCCACACATTGTATCCACGCGATCGATTTTGGCTTTTCACCGTCCGAAGGGCGCAATGCCTTTCCTTCGGTAGGTCCAAAGGAAGATAACAATCTCTCAAACTGCATCGCAGTTATAACGTTAGGATATTTACCGTATCCGTACTCCTTTCTCATCTCCAATGGTTCAAAAAGCTCATATCCCGTAGCTACGATCACGCTTCCTACATGTACCTCTATGTCCTGTGACTTTTCTAAGAACGATATAGCTTCCGGGTCACATACACGTTCACATGCGCCACAGCCCACACAATGTTCATAATCTATGGTGTATACGATGGGGACCGCCTGTGGAAACTCGATATAAATTGCCTTTCGTTTGGATAGTCTCTCATCGAAGGCATTAATCACGTCCACGGGGCATACTTCTTCACAATCAGCACAGCCTGTACATTTGTCCGGGTCAACATACTTACTCCTCTTATAGACATGAGCTGTAAAATCTCCTGCCTCGCCGTTTAATCCAACGATCTCGGAGTAGGTGAGCAGTTCGATGTTTGGATGCCTGGAAACCTCTACCATTTTAGGTGCACAGGTACAGATAGAACAATCGTTGGTAGGGAATGTCTTATCCAGTTTTACCATATTCCCACCGATGGTAGCGGATTTATCCACGAGTATTACCCTATAACCTTTATCCGCTATATCCAATGCTGCCTGCATACCGGTTATACCTGCACCTACTATCAATACATCTCCGTCTATAGCCCTTTTTGCTTTTCTAAATGCCATCTCCGCTGCTATCTGTACGGCACTCTCTAGTTGCGGTGATTCTTCCTCTATCTTGGTTATCTCAGGTGCTCGAAGTAGATAATCGTCTTCGGATGCTACATCTTCATAATAAGGTTCTGTAATTTCATCACTCTTGTCTTGCATTTTTACCAGCCTCAAGCCCTTTCTCGAAGGCCTTTACATTCAGATCCACAAATCGTTTAGGAACGCTATCTATAACAGCTTTTTTCATCGCTTCTTCTGGGAAGAAATCGTATATCCCTGTTACTCCGCCTACCATGGCTATGTTGGTTACTATCTTATTCCCTAGATCTTCTGCTATCTTCTGAGCTCTGATCTTATAGACCGGTTGTCCGATATCATGATTCGGAACCAGATCCGGTTCGATTATTACCATGGTATCTTCTCTTATATCCTTACCGTAGGTATCGAACGCCTCTTGGGCCATAGCAATGAACAGATCCACACTGGTCGGTCGTGGATAACCGATCTTTTCATCTGAGATGATCACCTCGGACCTTGCTGCACCACCTCTAGCCTCCGGACCGTAAGATTGACTCTGTACTGCGTTATATCCCTCCTCGGAGAATACACAAGCGGCTTTACCGATTATGAAACCAGCCAATATCACGCCTTGACCTCCGAAACCAGCGATCCTAATCTCTTTCTTCACTTAGATCCCTCCTTGAATTTCTCGTCATCTTTTTTCATCAGTTCCTTGACAAGATCGTGATATCCCTCAAAGAATCCCACCTTTTCTACGTTTTGGAACTCACCGATCTGCATCTTATCTTTTACCGCTTCCTTTTCCTCCTCCGTACCATAGTTCATTATCTTCTCGTAGTCCTCGATCAGTATAGTGTTGTTCTCATACCAATCCCAGTTGGCATCTATTGTCCTCAGTTTGTTTCTTCTACCGAAGGCGGTAGGACAGGGGGAAAGTAGTTCGATCAATGCGAAGCCTTTGGTATTTATCCCTTCTTTTATCGATTTTATAGGTTGGTAGGGATAATACACTGGCCATCTGGCAACATAAGCAGATCCTAGGGCCTTTGCTAATTCACATATATTGAAAGGTTGTTCGATATTGCCATACGGTGCAGTTGTTGCGATACTACCTTTAGGTGCAGTCGGAGCTAACTGGCCTCCTGTCATACCATAAATGAAGTTGTTCAATAGGATAACCGTCAGGTCGATATTTCTTCGAGCCGCATGTATAAAGTGATTGCCTCCGATGCCCGCACAATCTCCGTCACCGGTAAATATTATCACGTTTAGATCCGGATTCGCTGCCTTTATACCCGTACCAAATGCTAAAGCTCGACCATGGGTGGTATGTAATCCATCTGCGTTAATATATCCTGGGATCCTCGATGAACAACCTATGCCTGAAGCCAAAGCTACATCGTCTATATCTATCTCCAGTTCCTCAAGAGCTCTGAACAGGTAGTCTATGGAATTACCATGTCCGCATCCGTTGCAGAATATGGTCGGAAGCATCCCGTCCCGCAGGTATTTTTCTCGTAATTTATCCGCATCGATCATCTCGGTCATTTTCTCTCCTCCAAAAATGAATATAATTCTTCAGGTAGATGCATTTCACCGCCTATCTTCGGCGCAGATACTATCTCACATCCCGGATCAGCGTGTTCCTTTACAACCCTAACTATCTGTCCGAGGTTCATCTCGGGTACGATAATAGTGTTTACCCGCTTGGATAATTCATAGACCGCCTTGATTGGGAAGGGCCAGACTAATTTCATCCTCAACAATCCAGCCTTTATACCGTTTTTTCTAGCCATAGATACAGCTGTTTCTGCGGGTCTTGCAGAAGCACCATAGGATACAAAAGCTATCTCTGCGTCCTCCAATTCTATCTCATCTATATCTGTGAGTTCTTCACGATCATCGGTTATCTTAGTCACTATTCTGGTTATCAATCTTTCATGATCTTCCTGCTTATCTGTCGCTGGGAAGCCTTTCTCATCATGGGTCAAACCGGTAACATATGTTCTATACCCCGTACCAAAAGTCGGGAAATCCGGGACCTTACTATCTCGTGTTTGTGATCCCGTGAATGGAATATATTTTTCCTTTTCTATGGTCGCCGGTACCCGATCTATCAACTCCATCACATCTTCATCCGGAATTATCACTTTCTCCCTTAGATGTCCGATCTCACCATCGGTCATCACACAAACAGGGTGTCGATACTTTTCAGCTAGATTGAACGCCTTGACGGTCATATCCATACATTCCTGTACCGTACTAGGTGCTAGAGCGATGGCAGCCATATCTCCATGGCTTCCCCAACGGACCTGCATCATATCTCCCTGTGCCCCCAAAGTGGGTTGACCAGTAGATGGGCCGGTTCTTTGTACATTAGCGATAACACAGGGTGTCTCTGTCATTATCGCAAATCCGTAGTTCTCCATCATGAGTGAAAAACCAGGTCCGGATGTGGCTGTCATGGATTTAGCCCCGCCCCAGGAGGCACCGATCACAGCAGAGATGCTGCCGATCTCATCTTCCATCTGTATAAAAGTTCCACCAACTCGGGGCAACATCCTTGCCATCCCTTCAGCTACCTCCGAAGCAGGGGTTATGGGATAGCCACCGAAGAAAGAGCATCCGGCTAGTATGCCGCCATAGGTGACCGCCATATCTCCTAAGATGAATTGTACTTTATCTCCTAATACCCTACGGATCCGTTCAGGGTCATGTTCGTATTTCATTTACTATTCCTCCAATTATAAGCTTGCTTTTTGCTTCCTCTATCTTGTCTTCTTCATCTTCCTCGTCCGGGATCACGGTGATCGCAAAATCAGGGCAGATGAACTCACAAAGCCTGCAGTTGTTGCAGTTATTTTCCTCCTTCAATCTAGGGGGATAAACACCTCTTTTGTTCAACGTATCAGATAACTCAAGGGCATCTCTTGGGCACTTCTTTATGCAGAGTTCACAACCCTTGCACCAATCTTCTAATATTTCTATCATTTTATTCTTCCTCATCTATTGAACTCGACTACAATACATCCAATGCACGAGCCAAAGCCTCCTTGCCTCTATATTCTGGTAAGATGATGGGTCCTTTTCTATCATCTGTTTTTATATTAAGGTCATCTAATGTCTTATTGTACTTATCTAGATGTTTCAGGGTCAGCTTACCAACTGTCCTGTTCTTGACATACTCAGCAGCATGTATTCCGGCTCTTCGACCGAACACGTTGTAATCGAGTAAAGAATTTCCCATCAGTCTATTCTTACCATGTACTCCACCCGTTACTTCTCCGGCAGCGAATAGACCTGGTACAGCAGTTTCAGTCCTTTCGTTTATCTCCACACCACCGTTCTGATAATGTAATGTAGGATAGACCAATATAGGGGTCTTGGTCATATCTATACCAACCCTTTTGAACTGCCTGACCATAGCTGCTAAGTTTTTATCTATCGTTCCCTTACCGTGTATCTCGTCGATCATGGGTGTATCAAGCCAAACACCAGGCATGCCTGTTGGAGTCACTAAACCTTTTTCCTTCTCTTCACATTCTCTGATGAACGAAGCGGATTCTACATCCCTTGGTTCCAACGGGAACACGAATAATTCTCCGTCCTTGGTCACAGGCTGTCCTCCTAGTCCTCTGATCTTCTCTGTACAGAGGAATCCCACTATAGCTTCTGGATACGCTGCACCTGTGGGATGTATCTGAGCGGTATCTAGGTCTCTGAGATTGGTACCTGCATGATAAGCCATTATCAAACCATCTCCTGTAGCGCCGTAGTGATTGGTAGTAGCGTAATTAGCTAGATGTAATCTACCGCTACCACCGGTAGCAAGTATCGTAGCCTTAGCTCTGATCACATAATACTCATGGGTCTCCAGATTTAATACGATCCCACCTGCAATGGTTCCTTTATCATCCATTATAAATTCGATCACAGGAGCGAACTCAAGCACAGGGATATCCAGATTTCTAGCTCTATCCCTGATGGTCCGCATCAATTCCATCCCTGTATAATCCTTTGCAGAGTGTAAACGGTCACGAGATGTACCTCCACCGGATAATTCAGCGAAGTTACCATCCTCTTCCCTATCATACATAACCCCCATGTCCTCATGCCAATCTATGATCTTCAACGCATCAAGAGCCAATGCACGGGCCAATTCAGGTTTATTGGTAAAATGTCCTCCACCATATATATCCAAATAGTGTCTTGCCGGACTATCTTCAGGACGATCAGCTGCTTGTATGCCTCCTTGTGCCATCATGGAGTTCGCATCACCATGTCTGAGCTTCGTGGCTATCAAAATCCTATCCGCAGGGACACCGGACTCATAAGCGAACAAAGCGGCAACCGTACCTGCACCACCACCGCCTATTATCAGGATATCAACATCGTAATGGATCTCTGTAAGGTCTACATCTTTTGGATCTACCACTGGTCTCGCTTCTAATAGATCTACTATCTCATTATATATAACATCACCTTTATTCGGACCGAACCTTACTTCTCTCTTCGTATCGTCTCTGTAATCCGGATGGAATTTTTTGAGCACTTCTTCCTGTTCTTTAAGTTTCATCCCCTTTGGAACTTTACCGATTCGATCTTTCCTGGTTCCTTCTACCTTTTTGATGGAATTATACATATATTCCGGGTAACCTTCTATCAATTCCAAATTATCATCTCCTTGCTTGTTATCATATCAATCACTCGACGGTCTGGATTCAAGGTCTCTGTTTTCGTATAGCTCTTTTATCTTCTCTTCTTCCATGTTGATCAGCTCGTTTATCTCGTCGTCATATTCTCCATTAGTGACCTCTTCTAACCTTTTCTTTAGATCCTCTGATTTCGGATCTAAGTACTTTCCACGTAATCTCCTGGCCAATTGACCTACGTGATACTGCTTTATATCAGCAGGGCACCTCATCGCACACAAACCACATTGGATACAATCGAATGATAGTTCCGCAGCCTTCTCTATGTTACCTCTTAACGAGTTCTGGACGTACTGCATGACGTTGATATCTTGTGGACATGACTTCGTGCATGTATTACATGAAACACACCTAGCGATCTCAGGATAAAAATTTAGTATTGTGCTTTCGTCCGGTTCTATCTTATATATATCGTATGTAACTTTTGAAGCTGGTACAAAGGGGATCTGTACAAGATACATACCATCCTCAACCAATGTTTGACATGCTAATGTAAAGTTTAGTTTCTGCTCATCCTCTTTTCTATACACTGTAGAACATGCACCACAGAATCCTGCTCTGCATCCGCAGCTTCTTATAAACTGATATCCTGCATATTCTATAGCGGTCATTATCGTCAAACCCAGTGGTACCTTGTACCTCTTGCCCATTACGTATATATCATAGGTTCCACCTTCGTTCTCCTCTTCCGGTTCTTTTTCTTTTCCTTCCGCGAGGACTTTTGTTGTTTCAACTTCAGACATTTTCCAACCTCTATAACATTATTCTATAATGCCCCCTTCTCTTTGAGTAAAGGCTGTGGGTCAACAACATGATTTTCAAAACCACATCTGTCTATATCCAAGCCAAGGGCAACAGCTATCAATTGAGTGTAATATAATACTGGAATCTGTGAATAGTCTTCGAAGAGTGCTTCTGCTTCCTTACCCCTTGCATCCAGATTGTATCTACATAATGGGCAGGAGAGCATTATCGCATCGGCCCCTCTTTCTAAGCCATAGTTTGATATCCGATATGCTCTTTTTGAGACGAATTCTTTTTGATCTATTGTGTGATAAGAGCCGCAACACTCGACCTTATACGGATTGTCTATGACCTCTGCACCTAGAGCCTCTATCAGATCAGAAAATATAACGGGTTCCTCTGCATCATCGATCGCGACTTCCCTAGGACGAAGCAGCATACAACCGTAGTAAGGCATTATCTTTAAACCGTTTAACGGTTTTTTCACCATTTTTTTGAGTTTATCGAAACCGACTTCATCTCTTAAAAATTCTAGAAAATGGATCACTTTTACAGATTTTTTGTAGTCATTTTCTTCGTCCATAAAGTCTGTCAATGTCTCAAGGTCATCATCACTTTCTTTTACCCGTTGATCTGTCTGTCGTAAAGTGTTGTAACACATATCACACAGCACGATTATCTTATCCTTTCCCTCATCTTCAACATGGATCAAATTCCTCAAGGGTGCGATGTGATGCATAAGATCATCGTCGGTGAGGGAAGCTACCACGCCACAACAATTCCACTCTTCCATCTCCATAAGCTCATGGCCTAGGGCTTCAGCGATCGAATATGCCGAAGACTCCAAGTTCTTTGCTGAGGTTTTTAGAGTGCATCCGGGATAATATAATAGTTCCATATTACTTTCACCCTATATTTTTTCTAAATAAACTAACTAAGGCTAACTGTGGTATCTCTTTCTTCTCCTCCTCAGTTAGACAACTTATATTGACGGCGTCTATATTCTTCCGAACTACCAACTGTCGTAGCGCCTCCATGATCTTAGTAAGATCTAGGTCTCGTGGACATCTTTCTGCACATGTATAACACGATGCACATAACCAAATCGTCTTTGAGTCCAATACCTCTTTTCTATCTAGAATAACGTACCTTATAACTTCGTCAGGAGTAAGATCCATCTCCTCTATGAACGGACATCCTGCAGAGCAGGTACCACACTGATAACAACCATAAATAGCCTCATCGCACATATCTTCGAATTCTTCTATCAAGGTGTGCTCTAACTTGGGACTTTCTTCAGGAAATGACTCCTTGCATTTATCCTTGGATTTTATCTCCAACATGGTTGCCGTCCGCCTATTAAATTGGGAGGATATGTATCTTCCTGCACAGCATATTCCGGTTCTTTATAATCTTTTCGGGACTAATCCAATTTGTGTATTATCCTGAAAAAATTTCGCCAAGATTTAAGTAGCTCTTTTCATACTCATTGTATGGGATTATCTAACGAAGATGTCCGGAAAATAATTGCATACGTGACGAAACACGGTTTATCCACTCGTTACGCAGCAGATAAATACGACGTATCACGACGTAGAATTCAACAGCTGATCAAGGAATTCAACGATACTGGCGAAATACCGACCATAAAGAAACGTGGCAGGAAACCTCGTACAGATTATCCAGTCAACATCGAAGAACGAGTAATTCAAACTTGGAATAAGTCGCATGTAGGTGCAACTTCAATTGCTAAATATCTTCGAGAGAAGGATGGTATCAAAATAGCGGATATCAAAGTACATGAAATCCTGCTGGAGATGCTGGAGAACAACATCGTTATAGATACGATTCTCTGGAAGAACTCCTTGAATATTATAACACAATCAAACCACATATGAGTCTGGATTGGGATAATCTAGAAACTCCTGAACGGATATTTTAGAGAATTATTCGGAACTCGTTCCGAGAATAGGAGGAAAATGTAAGTATATTTTCCTGCATAAATGCCGTTCAGATATCATTGGATCTTATTTTGAAGGATTAGAAATGGGGGGGATTAAAGATGAGCAGGATTAACATCCTTCCATCCTCAAGCTTAGCTCTGCGGACGAAGCGAAATAATTCGCAGATAACACAAACAGGCTCTATGCAAAGAAAAAATTTATATATGCCCGCACGCTCATGGGGGAAATATGAGTAAAATGGCAATCGTATGCAACACAAGCGAATCAAAAGCGGTTTTCCCCGCTCTAATACTAGCCTCGGCTACTGTAGCTTCGGGAGATGATTTGATAATGTTTTTTGAACCTGAAGCCGGCCCGGTTCTCGTAAAAGGAGCGCTGGAAAAATACCGCGGACAGAAAGGAATGCCCGACCCGGTTCAAATGTTCGAAGGAATAAAAGAACTCGGGGGTAAGTTCTTATTATGTGAGCTGGCATTGGCTGCAAATGATATAAAAGAAGAAGATCTTATCGACGAAGTAGAGGTTGTTGGTGCTGCTACTTTTGTTGCCGAGGTTCAAGATGCGACATTGGCATTTACCTTTGGATGAAAACGCAACTAAAATATGACTATGGTGATATTATGGAAGAAAAACCGACTAAGACCGTGGATGTGAAAGGAGAAATTTGCCCTATGCCTGACCTGAATACTCAAAGGGCATTAAAGAAAATGAAAAAAGGACAGATACTTGAAGTGATAACGGACTACCCGCTCTCACTGGAAAGAATTCCGAGAACTGTAAAGAAGCAGGGGCACAAGATCCTGAAGATCGAGCAGGTCAACGGACCCGAACACAGAATTTTGATTAGGATTATGAAGTGAGTAACATGAATTACCTCATCTTAACAGGGCTTGTTGTAGGCTTTGCCTTCGGTTTTGCATTGCAGAGAGGCAGATTCTGCATGAATTCTGCCTTTCGAGATATAATCCTACTTAAGGAATATACTATTCTGAAGGCAGTTGGGCTTGCCATCATAGTTTCAATGATCGGCTTCTCAATCCTTAGTATGGCGGGTGTCATCACACTCGCTCCCAAACCATTCTTCTGGGCCGCCAACATGATTGGCGGATTTATATTTGGTATCGGTATGGTGGTGGCAGGCGGTTGTGCCAGCGGGATCACCTATCGAACGGGAGAAGGAATGGTCGGCGCAATGTCCGCGGTGGTGGGGTTCACCCTTGCAGCACTCAT
This sequence comes from uncultured Thermoplasmata archaeon, assembly GCA_964486225.1. Classification (GTDB taxonomy): domain Archaea; phylum Thermoplasmatota; class Thermoplasmata; order Halarchaeoplasmatales; family Halarchaeoplasmataceae; genus Haladaptatiplasma. The sequence goes on from CAZAMQ010000009.1 coordinate 11,541, forward strand.
GACTGCGATGGGTGTATTCAAACCCGTGGCTGATTACTTGCAAAAGAACACAAAAGTGCAGGCATCCGATGGCGCCAACCTTACGCTTGCCAATACAGTTAATGTATCACCTGAATTGCTCGCCATTGGTATTGCAGCACTGGTTCTGATCATCTGGGCCATCTTTCATTTCAAGAACGCCAAGAAAGCGGATTTCGATGAGGAAAGGAATCCTGAAGCGGTTCCTCTATCTACAAAAATATTCAAGAGAGGTTGGGGCTGGTTGGAAACAGGCTTAGTAATCGGCATAATCGGGATCATCGCTTTCGTTGCATCTGCCGAGGCCGGTAGGAATTACCCCCTGGGCATTACCGGTGGCTACACAACCATTTTCGGCACTTTGATAACAGGCAACGATACCCTGTCATGGGAATCGATGTTGGTCATAGGCGCGATATTCGGCGCCTTCATCGCAGCCTTCATCGCAAAAGAATTTGCGATCAGGGCACCGGCACCGAAAGTGTTGATTCAAACATTCTTTGGCGGTTTTATGATGGGATTTGGCGCAGTACTTTCAAAAGGCTGTAATATAGGCCATATACTGAGCGGTGTCCCACAGCTATCCGTCGGTTCCATAGTCGGTGGCGGTTTTATTATTCTCGGCTGTTGGACTGCAGTGTACTTTTTATTTATGAAAGAATAAGAATAATAAAGGAGGAACATAAGATGTCAATAAAAATGTTAGTTGTTGGAGGCGTTGCCGGTGGCGCAAGTACCGTCACCCGTGCAAGAAGACTGAGCGAGGAAGCTGAGATCATCCTATTTGAGCGGGGCGAATACATATCGTTCGCCAACTGCGGACTGCCGTATTACATCGGTGATGAGATCAAGGACAGGGATGACCTGTTGGTGACCACCGTGGACCTTCTTCAGGATAGGTTCAACATAGATGTCAGGACGTTCAACGAGGTCATTGATATAGACAAAGAGAAGAAAGAGGTCACCGTGAAGAAAGTCAAAACCGGAGAGACATACACGGAAAGCTACGATAAACTGGTTCTCTGCCCGGGCGGGCGGCCGATAAAACCGCCTCTGGAGGGCATAGACCTTGACACGGTCTTTTCACTATGGACAATACCTGACTCTGACGTGATAAAGGCATATATTGACGAAAAAAAGCCAAAGACGGCTGTCGTCATCGGGGGAGGTTTCATAGGCCTGGAGATGGCTGAGAATTTGAAGTTCAGGGGTTTGGATGTTACGATTGTAGAAATGCTTGACCAGGTGATGCCGCCCCTTGATTTCGAGATGGCCTCGCTGGTTCACAGCCACATTGTCAACCACGGAGTGCATCTCCACCTTTCTGATGCCGTAAGCTCGTTCCACAAGGTCGACGGCAAGACGATCGTCAAGACCAAGAGTGGGGCAGAGCTGAAATGTGATATGGTCATCCTTTCGATAGGTGTTAGGCCAAACAACGAGTTGGCCAAAAAGGCAGACCTGGAGATGGGAGAACGCGGTGGAATAAAAACCGATGAGCACATGCTTACCTCGGACCCTAACATCTACGCGGCAGGTGATGTAGTTGAAGTAACCGACTTCATCTCCAAACAACCTGCCATGATCCCGCTGGCCGGTCCAGCCAACAAGCAGGGAAGGATCGTTGCGGACAATCTCTTCGGAAGGAGCTCTGCATTCAAGGGCACCCAGGGTTCGGCGGTTGTCAAAGTGTTCGACCAGACCGTAGCCCTGACAGGCAACAACGAGAAGACGCTTCAGAGGAACAAGATCCCCTACCTGAAATCACACACCCAGTCAGGCTCCCATGCATCATATTATCCGGGATCACAGATGATGGATGTAAAGCTTCTTTTCGCTCCGGACGACGGGAAGATACTGGGGGCGCAGATAGTGGGCATGGACGGCGCGGACAAGAGGATAGATGTCTTGGCCACAGCTATCAGGGCGGGTTTGACCGTTTACGACCTCGAAGAGCTGGAACTGGCATACGCGCCGCCGTTTTCGTCTGCCAAGGATCCTGTCAACATGGCAGGCTTTGTTGCCTCCAATATGCTCAGGGGAGACATCGTGAACTTATACTGGGACGAGGTGGACAAGATAGATACGGACAGCGAGATCCTGCTTGACGTGAGAACCGATGAGGAAGTGGAAATGCATGCTGTACTTCCTGGTGCAATGCACATCCCACTCGACGAGTTGCGAAAGAGAATGGGCGAGTTGGACAAGGGCAAGACATACATGATATACTGTGCCATGGGTCTCCGCGGCTACATAGCCTACAGGATGCTCGTCCAGAACGGTTTCAAGGCAAAGAATCTTAGCGGCGGGTACAGGATATACATGGCACCCAAGGCCGACCTGACGGTTTCCAAAACCCAACCAGAAAATGTTGTAGAGTTCGCGGACGAATGTTTCGATAATTTCGACTTCGAGGTAAATGCCTGCGGCGTGCCGTGTCCAGGACCGATAATGAAACTTGCCAAGAAAATGAAAGAGATGCAGGATGGCCAGATTCTGAAAATAACAGCGTCGGATGTTGGTTTCAGCAAGGATGTGCCAGGCTGGTGCAAGAAGACCGGAAACGAGTTGATATCCCTGACATCGGAGAAGGGTGAGTATACGGCCCTCATCAGCAAGGGCTCGGCCAGGCCTGCGGTCAAAGCCAAGGCGGATGTTCCCCGCAAGGAAGCCATACCGACAGATGCCACCGATGTTACCGTCGATTTCGAGGTCAATGCCTGCGGCGTGCCCTGCCCGGGACCGATAATGAAACTTGCGAAGAAGATCAAGGAAATGGAATCGGGCCAGGTTTTGAAGATCACGGCTTCGGATGTCGGCTTTTCAAAGGATGTGCCAGGGTGGTGCACGAAGACAGGCAATGAGTTACTGTCCCTCAACTCCGAGAAGGGAATGTACACGGCGATCATCAGAAAGGGCTGAACCCAGTCATTCGTAGGGGAAGCCCTCTCGATAGCATCGCACATTGTCTGATACCAGTTAGATCCCACCTAGTTCATCGACTTTCATCGGTCCCTTTTAGACTGGTGTCTTGTACGAGGCCAACTCCAGTGCATTCAGGCTGAGGCTTAGTTCTCTTCTGAGTATGTGTTCAATCTTCACACTGTGTAAACCATAAACATATGTCACCCCTTTTTCGAACTAAAATATTATATGGGTTGCCTACGATTGCCGTCATCGTGAAGATAATCGCCGTTGCAACGGATAACTTCCGCTTCTACTACGACATAGTGAAGGAACTCAAGCAGCGTGACATACCTTTTGTCAGTCTGTCTCCGAAGGACCCCATCCCGGAGGGTGTGGAGGTGGTATTGACGACCGAACTGGAGAAAGATGCCATCGATTTTAAAAATGTCGTTATCGCTTCGGATGACATACGCCGGGCGGTAAGACAGGCTCTGTCGATACTGTCCGGTAAAGCATCCTATCAACAGATGGTGGTCGGAGTTGACCCGGGATCGAAACCCGGTGTGGCACTGCTTGGGGACGGCCGGCTGCTTGAAACCGCCTATGCGGATTCACCGGAAGACGTTAAAAATATCGTTGAACGGTACATGAAAACATACGAATATCAAATCATGATCGTCAGGATAGGACACGGAGATAGGACCAACAGAAACCGTACCATCAATGTACTGAGGGATATACCCGTTATCGTGGAGATAGTCAACGAGGAGTACACCACGAAGGGAGGTGTCAGTCCGGATCTTCAGGCGGCTGAGGAGATAGCTATAAGCGTGGGAGAGCTCGCTGTTGGTGAATATCTGGTAGAATCAACGGAGGGGGAAAAGAAAGAGATGCAGCGCAGGAGTCGTATAAAGAGCGACGGGGAGATCACAATATCTAAGGAATTGGCAAAGAAGGTAGTTGAAGGAGAGGTCGAACTCTCAGAAGCTATATCAATACAAAGGAAGAAAAATAAAAAGGGTTAGTAGGTACTCTGAATTTGCCCTAGTGCGGGTTCCATGAGCTTTCCATGCATCCTTAATTTTGATACTATCTCCTCGAAATCTGTCATGGATATCCCCTCTCGTTCAACTACGATATCTCTTACCTCTTCATAATTGACACCATCTTCTTCCGCTTCTTCTTCCAATTCCTTGATTATTTCGAGTACACTCTCCATCAATCCCTCGTCCATACCCTCTTCCGGACTATCCGTTACAGTGGGTTCTTCGTATTCAGGCAGTACGTAGCGCAGTGCGTCTTTCATAACGCTCCAATACCTTTCTACAGGATACGTCTGGTAGTGTTCCGAAGCTATATTTATACCGTCAGCCAATGTCGGATCATACCCCAGATCTATCAGTTCTTGGACAGATACATCTTCCATCCTAGCGGCTTCACCCATAGCTTCCAGACGGGTCTTTAAACCTTTTGCCGCCTCCAGTATCCAGTGATCCCTTTGCTCCTCGTTTACTTCCTTGACGAGCTCAGCCCGTATGGAGATCAGAACGGTTTCGTCATCAGGTCGGTATGTACTGGTCTTCCCCACAACAGCGACGAATTTCGGAGGATCTATATTACTGAGAGATGTCGCTGCATCAGGCTGGTAACGTCCTGCGGATATGAAAAAGGTACCTGTTGGGTCGGATACTCTTCCCTGCCACAAGGGTTCTTCTTCAGTTCCCCGGTTATCTACTTCAGTTAACACGCCTACGGCATAGACCCGGTTGACCTTGGCACCCAATGGGCTGACAACGTATGTAGGTGCTCTTTCGTCTTCTCCACTCGTTTCAAGTGTGGAATTGTTCAATTCGTCTGCAAAAATCCGCCAAGCAACTTCTCTTCTCATCATACTCATTTTTTAGCCTCCATTTATAATAGGAATAAGTGGGCGAGGCGTGTTATTCACACGCTCACCTCGTCCAGGATCTTCCTGGCTTCTTCTTCCACGTCGATCTTCTTGAATTTCACGTCCGTGGCTACCAGCATCAGGCCGTATTCGTCACTGGTGACGTTGCCTCTGACACGCAGTGGTTGTGCGATCATCAGCTCTTCAAGCTCGTCCTTGATGACGTCCTGATCCATCCTGTCCCTTGCAAGTTCTTTTGCATTATCCAAACCGTAGCCCAAGATATCCTCCGTGAGCTCACGGTTCATTATCATGGTCAATGCGCCTGTACCATCGTCAAGGATGCCTTTGACCCTCAGATCAGGTTCGCCATCCACCTTGCCGTGTATCCTGCACGCACCTTTTTGGACCACACGGTTGCATTCGGGGCACCTGAATATTAGTCCGCTACCGGTTTTTATATCGATAACCACCGCATCGACTATGGCATCCACTGCCCCGCCTCTCCTGGCAAGGTGTGATATGGTCATGGTTGAGCTGTCCTTCAATATATCCGAAGAAGGTATATCATGATCATCGATGGTATCGACCTCGGCGTTCTCTCCGAAATTCAGTTGAGGGATCCCCCTCCATGATCGGACATAGCCTCCTAATACCTTGATGACCTGCTCGGGCTCAAGTTCGAAATCGTGCCAAGCACTGAACTGTATCTTGCCTGATTCGTCGGCTAGAACCCCTGCGAAAAGGTCCTTTTCACCGCTGTCTGTTTGAACAACTTTCTTCTCCATGTTGAGTATCCTACCAGTGACCATGAGGTTTCTCATACCTTCTCTAATATCTTTGATATCGCATACCTGCGGATCTCTTTCGAAGGGCGGTACCTCGTCATCATCGAGTATGCCTATACCAGCCATGGAACCGATGTTCACCTGAGGCTCATCATTCCATGTATTTGCATAGGCGTTCTTCACGTGGACAGTATCTCCTTTTTCAAGATCTACTGACTTGCTCTCCCATAGTGTGAAGGGTACGGTACCTGTATCATCACCGAATATACCATAAAAGATGGTTTTAGGTTGACCGTCTATCTCTATCTCTTTATCCTGTATGGCGATTATCCTTGCCTTGATATCAAGGCTTCTTTCATCACCTCTGATCTCGTTTATTTTCTTTTCGGGATTCAGAAATAATTTCTGTGGATCTCCGCCAAACTTCTTGACGATAGCTCTCTTCGCATCTCCCAAAGAAATTCGATATTCATCTCTGAACTTCTGCAATTCCTTTTCGATCTGTTCGCTACTTACTTTTTCTTTCAGCGCCCGGTTTATGTCTTCGACGTGGGGCGCGAGTTCTTTTTCGTTCATGTTTTCACACTTCTGTTTTTTGAATGCAATCTCCCTAAAGCATGTCAACTATTTAATGGTTATCGGGAGGGGTAGATGAAAAAAGTGAAAGTGGAAAAGTTTTGTTCTACTCGGGGTATTCCTCGATCTTATCGTAGTTATCCTTGATGTAACCTATTATTATGGACCGATCCCGTTTGAGATGAGATTCATACCACAGTTTTACACATTCTTTAAGGATCTCGTGGTACTTTTCCAACTGTTTCTTGCTTAGTGGAAAATCACTATCGAATAATGCGTATCGGGCGAAGATTCTTTTCCAACCACTATACTTATAGTAAGTTTCTCCTTCGCAGAATTCGAAGAACAATCCTACTCTAATCTCATCTTCTTCTATGTAGTACTCAAGTATAAGTGTATCGCCGGTGCGGTCGTCGATCTGGGTCTTATCCATCAGTTCAATGGATCTAACTTCACTGAAGTCAAAATCCTCTTTGAATTTCCATTCGTCCGGGAATTTTTTGAAGTGTGCGAAGGAATTCCTATCGGGTTTTATGCTGAAATGCACGTTAAGTTTTTCGAAGCGGATCCATATCCTCCAAAAATCCTTGATGAATTCTTTATTCAGTTCGGCCAACTTGGTCTCCTTCTCACCTAGATCTTTGATTATCTCTACTGTCTTCTCTTCCAACTCGGCGTCAAGTTCGTCGAACCAATCACCAGCTTCCTTTTTTGCTTTTTTCTTTGAAGCCATGATATCACTTTTTTATATTTTTAAGACTCCTTTAATCTAAGAGGTAATGATGAGGGAGATATAAAAGCTTTCGCCGAGAAAACCCCATTTTTAATCCCTTTTTATTACGAGTTCCCGCTTATCAAATAAAAAATTTTATATCCCAAAACGACTATAGGATAGTAATAAGGGGGATAAAATGAACTGCGAACTATGTGGTAAATCGGCCGAAAAGACAAAAAAAATACAGGTAGAGGGAACAACCTTGCAGGTATGTTCCGCATGCGCTAGACACGGAGAAGAAGTTTTTCAATCCAGAGGTGGCAAAACAAAAGAAGATATATTGGCTAGAGTAAACAAAATGCATAACCGACCCTATTCGTCTCAAGGAACACAGGAAGAAAAAGAGTTGGCCCTTGATTATCCCGATAGGATAAGCAAAGCAAGGATCGAGTACGATTGGACACAGGAGGAACTCTCCAACAAGGTGAACGAGAAGAAGTCCGTGATATCCAAGATAGAACGAGGCGATTTAAACCCCAGTGAAGATCTCATTAAAAAGCTGGAAAAGACCCTTAACGTAGAGCTTAAAGAAGCAATAAAGGAAGTAGTCCCAAAGAAATCCAACCTCAGTTCGGGGCTTACAATCGGAGATCTGTTAAAAGAAGGATAAATCAACTATAATTTAGACTGTACTTACCAGCACTATGCATGAGCGTGAGTATTAATATTCCCTTTCCATTTGTTCTTATTCTCCGCCTGCCTTCTGATGTCGTCCATATCTATGTAATGATATTCCCTCTTTTTCCTAACCAGTTCCCTGTTACGGAGAGACTGTAAATTATTCTCAGCTATCTTGGTTTGAATGTTGAAAACATGGGCTACATCAGGGGCTGTGGTCTCGCCACATTCAAAAACAAATTCAAATATTTTTTTGCTGAGTTTAGGCATATTGATATTTGCCAAAACAGTGTCAAATATCATGTACTCTATAGCGGTATGTTTAACACGGCTATGATAGGGTGCTTTACATAGTGGATGAGGTAGTAATTTATCCGTTAGTGGATCTATGATAATAGAAAACCTTTCAATAGGCGTGTATAGACAGAGTCTTATACCAAAGGGCAATATCCCTGCGCGCATATCCTCCCACAACGATGAGATTTTTTTCAATTGCGGCTCGTACATTCGTGGTATCTCTTCTGCATGATGGTATCTTGACTTGCTCTTGATAGACATGGGCACAAAGAAATTGGTTAGATATCCCCTTACCATGACAATCTCATTGTTAACCTTATTTGTACCAGACCATCCGTTAAGTCGCATCGGATCATACGCGAAGCATCTGTAAACACCCTTTCCACCTTTTTCCATCAACTCTTTAGGCGGTTTGGTGAAGGCCCATTTACCTTTCAGATCCGGTTTTAAAAATCTTATCTTCAACTTTTTTAGCTCAGGTTCTTTATATATCCCGTTTATAATAGACGAATAGCCCTTTCCGTTGATAAAGTACTCTAGATTGATCAGATATTCTCTTTCGGCATTATGCCATCCGTATATCCTTTTTTTCAGCTGTTTGGTGGAGTACTCGTCCACTTCCTGTTCAGGGGCGAATTCCATCAAACGCTGGTATTTTTCAAATAATTCTTCCATATGTTTTTCAGCGGTGTAATCATGTATATCTTTAAAACCTTTTTCGAATCTCGAAGAACAATAATATATACTTGAATTTGATTCGGACATCGATGCCAAGAAAATTGCTGCTCGGAGTAGGTAACGACATAAGAGGTGACGACGCTATAGGTGCCTTGGTAGCCAGGGAGTTCCAGCATCCAGAGTGGGATGTGGTGGACTGCGGCTCGATGCCCGAGAATGAGATAATACGGGTGGACCAGGGCGAATTCGATCTTATCGTTATCGTGGATGCGGCGGATATGGGTCTGGAACCCGGTGAGGTACGGATGGTACACCGATCAAAACTCGGTGTTTTTACCATGAGCACCCACGCTATCCCTCTGTCGCTGGCGATGGATTTCTTACAGGAAAAAGTAGAACGAGTGATACTCCTAGGGGTCCAGCCGAAGGAGATGTGTTTAAAGGAGGGACTGACCCCGGAATTGATAAAGGCCAAGGAAGGGGTGATATCAATGCTGCACAGTGGTGAATGGGAAAGCATCGCCGTTCTCGACTAGTAACCTAAGGATTGATGACCAGGTCCTTGGCGTACTTGTCGGTACCTGCGATCAAGAACTCGGCTGTCAGCTTGAAACAGTCTTTGGGGCAGATATCAACACACTGCCCGCAGAAGGTGCATCTTGCAACGTAGTGTTTGACCTTTTTTTCCCCTTCCTTGAATACTAGTGCCTCCGACGGGCATACCTTCAGGCAGAGCTTACAGCCTATGCAGCTGTCCTTATCATAGCTCAGTTTTCCCCGAAAATTAGGTGGTATTTTAACGTGGGGATTGATCTTCAGCTTTCCGGACTCTATCAGTGCCCCTGCGGCGTGCATGTTATCCGGTGTGTACTTTACCGGAAAGGGATTCGTAGCTTTTTTAGTGAAGAGTTGTTTTATCAACGTGTATATAGTTGTTGTTGGCATCTTTTATCACCTCATATGGCTCCTTCCAGGACCACTAAAAAGGTCCCCAATAACCCTATTATTGTCATGGGCACCCAGTAAAAGTAACTCGCCCTGTCTATCTGGAATCTTGAAAATGCTACACGTATCAAGGAAACTGATCCAAAGATTATAACTAGTAGTTTAAGGAGGAAGAACAGTATATCTGCCGTTGTATCGGCTATTATAACGCCGGCGAACTCCGGACCGCCGAAGGAATACCACGTGGAGATGTTGTACGGAAAGAAGAGTGCTATCATAAGAGTACCAACAACTATCATCTTGACAACTTCCGCAAGGTAGAACAAACCCAAATTCCTGCCGCTGTATTCCACCAGGATACCGCCTGCCAGTTCGGTTTCCGCCTCTGCCTGGTCGAAGGGGATCTTGGACAACTCTCCAGGGAGTACCGCGATCATCGTTGTCAGTACGAGAGCGAGCCCGATCCCACCCATCATACCAACGCTGTTCCATACCGGGTCCGACGAGATAACGCCAAGAGAGAAGCTGCTGTACTTCCACGCGATGGTAACAGCGGCTATGGCCAGTGGGAACTCGTAGCTCATCATTAGTACAAGCTCACGCTGTGCTCCCACAGTAGCATAGGGTGATCCGGATGCCAGGCCTCCGAAGGCCATGGCAACTGCCGGTATCGCGAGTAGATAAAGTATGAGTATGAGGTCACCGTAACCTTCCATTATGGGTTCGAAGGGTCCCATAGGTAGATAAACAAGGGCGACCAGGGTGACAACCAGGGCCGCGATGGGCGCGCCGTTGAATATCCAGGGGACCGCACCATCGGGTACGATGTTTTCCTTCATGAACAGCTTGCGTATGTCCCTGAAGGGTTGTCTCCAGGGTGGTCCGATCCGGGACTGCATCATGGCCGTTATCTTCCGGTCGAAACCTTTGTAGAGCAGTCCCAAAAATATGCCGATAAATGGTATCAGAATGATAAAAGAAACACGGATGGCAAAATCGTTCCAACTCATCTTATCTTGCCTCCCAGTATATTCTCTGTTTTCTTAACGGAAAGCTGCTGCAGTTCTTCATGATCGTATTCCCACCGCCTGCCGGTGTTGATATCCACTATCTCCGCCCGGTCCATACAGCCTATGCACGGGTCTATGCACGCGGCGATGATAGGTATATCGGCTATCTGCTCACCCATGAACATAGGTGCATAGGTCGCAAGGTTGTTGTACGTTGAGGCTCTTACCTTCCAGTTATCGAGTTCATCCATACCCCCTTTCAAACGTACGTAGTGAAAAGCCTCTCCACGGGGTGCTTCTATACGCCCGACGCCTTCGCCATCGGCCTTCTTCAGTTTGTTTAGGGTAGCGACCATCTTTGGTTCGCTGTTGATGTCCTCGCCCGGTATCTGGTCTAGACATTGTCTTATGATATCGATGGATTGGACGAGTTCTTTCAACCGTACGAGTGTTTTGGAGAACACGTCTCCGGTATCTTCGTATCCGTATAAAGACGGTAATTGATATTCGATATCAAGATCGCCGTAGGCCGCATAGGGTTGGTCTATTCTGACGTCCTTACGCACACCCGAAGCCCTGACCGTAGGTCCCACTCCGCATAATCTTAGTGCGTCGTCTTTAGTGAGTATCCCAACGTTCTTTGTCCTTAAACGAATGCTAGGGTCTCCCAAAAATATCTCTTCCAGTTTACCGTATAACTCCTCGTAATATTTCATGGTAGCTTCGATCTTGGGATACATCTTTTTCGTGATGTCCCGATTCACACCGCCGAATGTCCACATGGCATAGTTCACCCTGTTACCCGTTATGTATTCCAGCAGGTCCATCACCTTCTCACGGATCATCCAGGTGAAGTGCAGATGGGTATCGAAACCGATCTCGTGGGCTGCGACCCCTGCCCATAATACGTGGGAATGTATCCTCTCCAGTTCTGACATTATCACTCGAATGTACCTTGCCCTGTTGGTGGGCTCGATACCGGCGGCGTGTTCTACCGCGGTTACGAACATGTGTTGATGCACTATGGAACATATGCCGCAGATCCTCTCGGCCAGTGGTATCACCTGGAAAGGATTTCTGTGCATACCCATGAACTCTATACCACGATGGTTCATACCGGGATGTGCTTCCGCACCAACTATCTCCTCACCGTCTATTTTAAATTTTATAAGAAAGGGTTCTTTCAGGGCGGGATGTATGGGTCCTATGGGCACTTCGTAAGTGGCTGCCTTTTTCCCTTCATTTTTCATCTTTATCACCTCTTCGGGGATTTGCGGTTGTGGGTTTCTGCGTCGCTTCTTCGGGGTCATGAACATATCTTGAACGATCTTCCATACCCGTTTCGTCCCATCTCCATGGGTAGCGTTTCTTCGGATAGTTCTCGTCCAACCACAGTCTGCGAGAATACGGGATATTCGTAACGGTGATCCCCAAAAATTCCTGTTTCTCACGTTCGGTGGTTATGGCACCGGGGACTATATCTGTGATGGTGGGTATGGTCAAGTCGTTTTTAGGCAGGTGTACTTTAAGGTTTATGGAAGTTTCTTCACCCGGGTACCCGTAGTTAACTTGAAAATGATATATGAGTTCCACGAAATCGCCCATATCGGAGCCTGAAGTTACCGAAAGGTGTGGGATCTGTATATATGCGATCGCCCTGACGGCATCAAGTAAATTTTTACGTTCTACGCGCATCCAGATAACCTTCATTTTCCTACCCTTGAGTCCCTTCTTGAATTCTTCCTTCTTAAACTCCAATACTGCCTCACCAAGAACTTTTTGAAAGAGCTTTTCAATTTGGTTCATCGAGAGCGGTAATTTTTTCTCATCTATCATCATTTATTATCACCTCTCAGCTTCTCAAGATGCAGCCACGCCTCCTTTACACCGTTGATTATGTTCTCCGGTCTGGCCGGGCAGCCGTTCACGTATATGATGTGTGCATCCTTCGGCAGCAGTTTATCTATGGGTCCTTCGATAGCGTAGCTGTCGTAGAAAACACCAGTGGTACTGCCGCAGTTACCTATCACCATCACCACCTTGGGATCCGGTGTCTGTTCGTATACCCTCAGCACCCTGTTCTTCATCTTCTTTGTCACGGGACCCGTGAACAGCAGAACATCCGCATGACGGGGCGAGCCCACCAGCTTGATTCCGAACCTCTCCACATCGTATCGTGGTGTTACAGCCGCCACTATCTCTATGTCGCAGCCGTTACACGAACCGCTGTTCAAGTGAAATACCCAGAGCGCCTTATCAAATGTTTTAGATAGTTTCATGATTTAACCTACCTCATAACGTTATGTAAATATACATGAATATTACCGCCATCGTCACAATGAACCAGTACACGTAATCGTTGACTATACCCGTGTGCCCCTTGACCAGAGGTTCGAAGTATCTGTTCAAGGCCTTGGTGAATCCCCAGAACAGGTTATCACCGCCAACATGCATACGACCGGGGTCCTTGAAAGGTGCGTTCCCGGATATGAAGGGCTGCCCCTTCAGTTTTGTACGATTGTAAGCCGGATTTCCCATCCTGTATATCAAGTATGCAATCACCGTCATTATAAGTATCACCAGGATCAACACCAGGGGGCTCCAGATGCCTTTGATTCCTATCTCTATCAAGGTATCACCCCCAATCCTCTTATGGCCGGTACTACGATCTCGGCCACAACGTAGTGTGGAAACAGTGTGAAGATGATCAGCACAACCGTAAGCATACCCATGGCAAATAACATACCATTTGGTACTTCGCCCTTGGTTTGCCCCTGGTCAGGGCCCAAAAAGGCGTTGAAAAATGCCTTGCAGACCACCGCCAAAGTCACTATACTGACCACCAGGGCGATTATGGCCAGTATGGGGTGGTAAAGGTAAACAGACTGATATATGAGTAGTTTTGAGCTGAAGCCCGAAAGCGGAGGTATCCCTGCTATGGAAAGTGCGCCCAGAAGGAAAAATATCGTTGTATAAGGCATCTTGTGAGCGAGCCCGCCCAGTTCGTTAAGGTCACGTTTGCCCGTTGCATGTATAACAGCTATGGCCGCAAGGAAGAGCAGTGCCTTGTAAACTCCATCGTTTATCATATGGAATAGACCGCCCTCCATAGCCATGAGTCCATAGCTGCTCATACCTTCAGCGGTCCATGTGGTCAATGCGACTCCTACGGCCATGGTCATGTAACCGACCTGGGAAACCGATAGATATGCTATCAACCTCTTGAGGTCGCTTTGTACCAGGGCCATGGAAACACCTATGAACATCGAAAGTACACCCAGTACTATCAAGATGGTACCTATTACTTCGGGACCCATGTTAATACCGTAAACTCCGAAGGTAAGTCTGAAGAGTACGAACAGTGAGCCCAGGCTGGTGATGGCGATCAATGGCGTAGCAGGACCCGGTGACTCGCTGTAGGCGTCCGGTGCCCACATGTGCATGGGTACACTGCTTGCTTTCATCCCCAAAACCAGCAGTAAAATTCCAAGAGCCAACGTATTGACGAACAATCCTGGTGAACCGGCGATGCCGTCGGAGAGTAACTTGTAGTTGACCACTCCATATTGACCGTAAAGTAGTCCTATGGAGATGAGTAAAAATAGTCCTCCTAGAACACTCAATATCATATATTTTAAGGCGGCTTCAACACTTTTACCCCTGTAATTGGTGAAGGCGATAAGCCCACATGATGCTATGGATGTTACTTCAAACCATACGAAGAGGTTGAAAAGATCTCCCGTAAGGACCATCCCATTGACTCCTGCTAAGGTAAGTAGGAAAAGGCTGTAGAATTTGTCCAAGGCCGCGTGGCCCGACATGTAATCGAAAGAGTATATACCTGCGCCTATGGCCACCAGGGCGATCGTCAGGGTTGCTAGAACGCTGAAACCGTCGGCGACGAAGGTGATCCTGAAGTATGATGTAACCGGGTTCGTAGGACCAGGTTGTGATGCGCCGAATACATAGGTCCAACCACCCACGGTAAGGACCTCGTAGGCCATTATACCCACGAAGAGTCCTGTAAGTAATAATCCCAAGAGAAATAATATGTCTCTAAATTCCTTGGAAAGACGGCCTACCAGTGGTATCAGGAAGGCGAACAAAAGTGGTAGTCCCAATATGAAGGTGGGTGCGTGTTCTACTAGATTCATTCTCTACACCTCCTCACTTTGTCCGCATCTATAGTACCGTAATGTCTTTTTATCATCATCACAAAGGATAATAGAAGTGCGGTAGTCGCAAGTCCTATGACGATGCTGGTAAGGGTCAAGGCGTGTGGCGTCGGCATCACCATGAACTCATCGGGGGCACTTGTCCATATGGGTGCCACACCGTCCTTTCGATATGCCAAGGATATAAGGAAAAGGTTGACTCCGTTCTGTATTATGGCGATACCCATGATGATCTTGATAAGGTTTTTCTTGAACAACACGGTGTACAGTCCGATAGCCACCAAAATACCGACTACCAAAAAGGGTAGATGAACGAACCATGAATTCATAATCTCGCCTCCTCAATATCCATCGAATCGCTGCTTTTTGCCATCATCCACAGTATCAAGCTCAAGGCGGCGGCAACCTCCAGACCTACCATTATGTTCATCAAAGGTACAGTTCCTCCACTGTCCAATCGTCCGGGGTTTATACCATAAGGTACCGTCCCGCCGAATACAGCGCCCCCGGAAGCGAGGAAGTTGTAAAATACGGTGTATCCCAGGCCAAGGAAAGCGATCAGTATGAATAGAGTAAGGCCGGTGGATTCCAACGAAGAAAGGGAATCTTTGTGTTTGCCAAAGCTGCCATAGGCGATTATGAGCAAAGCGGTGGATGATGCTATGACCGCCCCACCCTGGAAACCGCCTCCCGGCGTTAGGTGGCCGTGGGTTATCAAGTAAATACCGAATATGATGATCGGAACCACCATAATGTCTGCTACAGTCCTTACCACTCTGGACATCTTCCAGTTCATCCTTGCACCTCCTTTCCCGACTTTTTCACTTTACGCAGTACGGTTACTACCCCACTGACGGCTGAGAAAAGCACGGTGGCCTCACCAAGGGTATCTAGACCTCTGTAATCGAAGAGTATTGCTGTTACCACGTTGTTCACTCGGTTGTGGGCTTGACTCCCTTCTTCTTGGTCGTAAAGGTAGTAATCGTCCATCTCAGTGTTCTCAGGTTCCCCAAAGGGCCTCAGTTGGGACATACCCAGCAGCAAGAATGCAAAGACTATCAGGAAGGCCAATGCGGCCACGGATTTTCTCAAGAGAATCCCTCCTGTCTATCTGTGGCTCTGATGGCAAATATGAATATTGCAGTGGTAAGGGCGGCACCCACTGCGGCTTCCGCGATGGCCACGTCAGGTGCCCTCAACAGGTAAAACTGCAGTGAGAGTAAAAGGCTGCTGGCTCCCAATGCGATGGCTGCAGATATAAGGTCTTTGAACCACACAACAGCTAAAGCGGTGATCACCAGGCCCACGAGGGCAAGTACAAATATTATCTCATATATAAGCATCTATCTCGCCTCCTTCAGTTCGTCCTTAACTGCATATTTGGGGATTACCCCCATCTTGTGGGCCGCCCGGGCGATGGCGTGTGCACCTGTAGGATTGGTGATAAGTAACGCAACCATCGCTGCGAAGGTGTGTAAGGCCATGTTAAGGTATTTTGCATCATTTGACCAGTAATACATTGCGCCGCTGTAGGTCATCACCGCGAATGTCATGAAAATACTGCCAAAGGTAGTGCATTTGGTCGCCGCATGTAATCTCGTGTATACATCCGGGAAGCGGTGCAGACCGATAACTCCTAGGCCATTGAATACGAGTGAGATGGCCAGGAACACAGATACCATCGTTATCACTATCATTTTCCATCACCTTCCTCAAGATATTTGGCTATGAAGAGGGTGGTAACGAACGATAGTATGGCGTACACGATGGCGATATCGATGAAAAGTATCTCCCACATGGCTGCCCCCAAGCCTATCATACTAGCAACTACAAGCGTATTGATCGTATCAAAGGCAACGGTCCTATCTGCAGCGGTCGGTCCTAGGAATATTCTGAAGGTGGATATAATTATATAAACCATAAACACAGCAACTGCGATGTACAAAGGCTCAGCATAGTTCATTCGGCAAACCTCCTTATCCATCTTACGAACCGTCCGGAGATCACTTCATCGGGGTTGTCTCTCACTTTGATCCAGTGTATGTAAAGTTCGCTTTTCTCGTCGTCAACCTCGACGGTAAGTGTACCGGGAGTAAGTGTAATGGAATTTGCAAGTATGGTTATACCCAGGTTTGTCTTCAGGTCCGGAGTGATCTTTACAATAGCCGGCTCTATCCTTCCGGTTATCACCCTGTAAGCCACATCAAAATTCGCTTTTACCATCTCCATAAAGAGGGGTATTGCATAAACTAGCATGATCAACCATCTTGTCGGATTTAACATCCTGAAGTTTTCCGAGCGGCAGAGTAAGTGACTCGTTACCGCCGCCACTATCAGTGCTATGGATATACCAAAAACTATCTCCTCAAGACTCCATAATATAGAACCCTCTATCATGGAATCACCTGAGGCCAAGGTCAGAAATAGGTATACAAATAACGCCAATATGAACGTAGCTATAAATTCTTTCGTATCTTCCATCTTACTTTTCTCCTTTTACCAGTTTTTTTACTGTTTAGAACATGGGATGTGTGGACACCCTGAAAGTAGGCACATTTATCCCTAACCATGGAAGTCGAGCCAACTAGCATGATGTATCTTGTTGAACTTTCCACAATATTTAAGTATTTCGAGGAGAAGTTTTTTTTTGTCGCTTTTTTCGCAGTAAAACTCGGCGACAAACTTAAATATACTCTACAGTCTCGAACACACGATTACAATGAAAGACGATTATAGATGCACATCATGTGGAATAACCCTCATAGGCCTGAGGAATACTACTTTCCCATGCCCTGACTGTGGCAACACGACCATATGCAGATGCAAAAGGTGTAGGGACCAGGGCGAAACTTATGAATGCTCTGAATGCGGATTCAGGGGGCCGTGAAGATGGGTGACGTGATGCTGGTCTACAGGGTCATGCCTGAAGACCCGGATGCAGACCTGGATGCTATAATGGAAGAGATCAAAAAGATCGCCGAAAAATATGGTTCGTACAAGGGTTCCGTTGTGGAAAAGATAGCCTTCGGTCTTAAAGCGGTCAAACCTTCTATCGTAATACCCGACGAGGGCGGTATAGTGGATGAACTGGAAGATAAATTACGCAACATAAAAGGTATCCAAAGTGCGGAAGCAGTCGATATCACACTGATCTAAGGATTCACGTACCTTCTTTCCAGCTGTTCATGTATCTTTTCTGCTCTTCTGTCAGCGAATCGATATATAAACCATCTGCCTGAAGCATCAGCCTTGCTACCTTTTCGTCCAATTCCCTTGGTATATCGTGCACCCCTGGTTTGAGGCCGTCGGTTTTAACAACGTATTCAGCAGATAACATCTGTAGGGCAAAGCTCATATCCATTATCTCCACGGGATGCCCCTGACCGATGGCAAGGTTGACAAGTCTGCCCTCTGCCAGTAAGTATAGTTTTCGACCATCTTCCATGATGTACTCGATCACATCTTCCCTTGCTTTCCTTTGAGCTACCGATAAATTTTCCAAAACATTTTTTGATATTTCATTATTGAAATGTCCCGAATTTGCCAATATGCATCTGTTTTTTGCAGCCATGATAGCATCGGCATCAACTACATCTTTGCAGCCGGTAGCGGAGACCACAAAGTCCGCCTTACTGATGCCATCTTTACAGGTAACTACCTGGAAGCCATCCATCTTCGCCTCCACTGCCTTCACAGGATCCACTTCGGAGACCATCACATTGGCCCCCATGCCCCTGGCCCTCATGGCTATACCTCGACCGCACCATCCGTAGCCTACCACTAAAAATCTCTTGCCGCTCAACTGAAGGTTCGTAGCCGTCAGCAGCCCATCTATGGTGGACTGGCCGGTGCCGTACCTGTTGTCGAACATATGTTTCATGTAGGCGTCGTTTACCGACATCACGGGGAATCTGAGCGCACCATCGGCTTCCATAGCTCTCAATCTAACAATACCTGTTGTGGTTTCCTCGGCACCTCCGTAGATGCCATCTATAAGATCTTCCCTTTCAGTATGTATCATGGATATCAGGTCACCACCGTCGTCGATGACCACGTGTGTATCGTGCTCCAATGTGCTCTTCAGATGTTCATAATATTCTTCACTACTCTCCCCCCTCCGTGCATAGACGTTCATACCGTATTCTTCCCGAAGTGCCTCCGCCACGGAGTCGTCGGTTGACAGTGGATTGCAGCTTGCCATCTTTACATTCGCACCAGCGTGGGCTAGTGACAGTGCAAGGATACCGGTTTTAGCCTCTACATGTAGTGCCATGGATATGTTCTTACCATCAAGAAATCCTCCGTCCTTAACCTCCTCTCTGACGGTTTTTAAAACCGCCATGTGGTCCCTTGCCCATTCCAAACGTTTGATGCCTTTTTCGACGAGTTTATCCATATCTATCATCCGGTCATAGACGGGTGGATATAACAGTTTTTCTCATATTCTCAGTTACCAGTCATACGTTCCATCCTATCTGATATATACCGTAATACTTCGGATATATTCTCACCGTTGTCGAATGTCCCTTCTGATGGTTCGAGCTCGATCATGTTCGGTACGGCACGGACTATGTTATCCACGATGGTTATATCGGCGGTATTTGCCGTTCGAGAGAGCGGATTCAGATCGATGGTGATCACCGTTTTATCCATCCTCGACAGTGCCTGGGCTCGGTCACCGTCTTCAAGGGGTACTAAGACCACGTCGGCGCTGAAGATACCCTCTTCGGTGCAGAGTCCCCTCGCATGATCTAACCCGGGTATCTTCGCGTCAGGCTCGCCTCCAAGTACCTCCTCGGCACCATGTTTTTCCAGCCATTCTATTATCTTATCGATTCGCCGATCCGTCCGGTGGAAGAGGTTGACCTCAAGCTTCGCATCCAATCTATCCGCAAGCCGTACCACCTCGACAGGAACTAGTGCGGCAACGTTTCCATTTATAGATATAACGGGATTATCCGCATCCAGTATGGCCTTTACAGCAGCACGTTCGGCTTCCCTTGCACAAGCGATAGTCTTCTCCCCTAATAAATAATCAAACGCTTCGCCTCTCCCGTGTGCTATCAATCCCGCTTTGGACGTGATGCCTTTTTCCACACCGTCAACGAGTTTGTTCCTCGTCATTAAAGAAACACGGCGGGGATGTGATTCAGGTATATCCATTTCTGTTCTTAATGTGTATACACTTACGATATATAAAATAATTCATTCGTTTAGGTAATAAAGAAGATCTATTACACGGGAAAAATTTATATATTATGCGGCCAAAGATTTATGTATACACGGAAAGGATTACGATCATGAGTTACGAAACGGATAGGAAAAGACTGGTAGATAAGTTGAAGGCAACGGGATACATAAAGAGTAACAAGGTCGAAAAGGCCATGCTTAAGGTCCCCCGTCACATGTTCATGCCCTCTTATGGCAACGCTTACGCGGACCGTCCCCAGTCCATTGGTTCAGGTCAGACCATTTCGGCACCTCACATGGTGGCTATGATGGTAGAAGCCCTTGACCTCCAAAGAGGTCAAAAAGTGCTGGAAGTGGGAGGTGGAAGGGGATACCACGCTGCAGTCATCTCAGAGTTGGTAGGAAAGGAAGGAATGGTTTATACCGTCGAATTGATAAAGTCACTAGCAGAGAAAGCGGGTAAAACACTATCCCAAGCAGGATACGAAGAAGTAAAGGTGATAGTCGCCGACGGTTCAAAGGGATATCCACCTGCGGCCCCATTCGATAGGATATCAGTTGCGTGCGGAGCTCCGAAGATTCCACCCCCGCTGGTAGAACAGTTGAAACCGGAGGGGAAATTGTTGATACCTATCGGCGGTGGTTTCTATCAAGAACTAGCTCTAATCACAAAGTCGAGAGAAGGAAAAGTAATAAGAAAGGGGTTGGGTGGTGTGGTTTTCGTGCCTCTCAAGGGCGAGTACGGCCACTGAGTTTTACCTGATGGGTATCAGTGATATGTACGGACTGCCCTTCTCTTCATGTGGTACGATGGCATATATACCCGTTTTCGGTTTGATCCCGTAAATACAGGCAGTGTTATTCACGCTGGTTATCTCCATGTATGTATCCGCCATGTTCTTTATCTCACTGGTCAACTTCAGGCCGTGTTTTACTATACCTATGCCCAAGTTCTTCGACACCTTTGTGTTAGCAACGGCTTCGAGTAGATCTTTTATCGCTATCTCGTTACCTCTTAGATATTCCAGAGTGTCGAAACCTGTGTAGTCCAAGAATGGTTGTTTACCATTCTCGCTTATCTCACGTATATTTTTGGTATATAGCTTACCGAGTTCGTCTCTTTTCTTGCCGCCCAATGCCATCATATAGGGCTTATCCGATTGAAAGGAGAAGTAATCTACTATACGGAATAGTTCGTCGAATTTATTCTCGGAGATGAACTTTGTGATATCATCTCTTAGCATATAAGGATGAGTACCACCCGAAAGGGTGGCTAGAATACCACGTGACTGGGACAGGAAGTTGAGGAATAAAGGTCGTACAATCAACATATACTCTTCGTTGCTGACGTTCTCATTTACCTCTAATACATTGTAACTTCCCCTCTGAAATCCACCTTCTAGTAAATCATCAAGGTCTTCTGTACCAGTGCTAAATCGCTCATCAGGATCTTTTATCGGTTTCCATTGGACGGGTTCTTTTAGTTCCGTTCTGAAAGGTTCGAAACATCGGAATCTACCGCCTTCGAGGGTCATTGGGTAGGCAGGCTGTTTTATACCTACAGCCCTTAATTTTATCAGCTGTATCTCCCTTACATCTCGGTTATCTATCTGGAAACGGTTGAGATGGATCACACCGTCAACGAGATACTCAAGTTCCCGGGCCTCTGCCTTTTCGAGGACTAAGATCAAGTTGGTATTGGAGTTTTCCACCAGGTCTTTCTGAAGAGTCATGATCAATACTTCGGGGTCTATACCGTATTTGTGAGTGATACCTTCAACACTGTCGATAACAAGGGTGGCCCGTTCCGGTAAGATGTGATCTATCCTGTCGTATATCCTCTCAAGTCCCGGAATCCTTTCGTCCAGGGAATTCAGCTGAGTCCTATTCGCTTCTTCAGGGATCTCCTTCTTTTCAATACTACCCAGGAACTCTTTCGCAGAATCGATTTTCTTCCGTTCTTTCTCCGGCAGTGCCTCCTTTTTATCATCTTCTTCCCATTCGTATATCGCCTCAAGGAAGACTTTGCTGGAATCTATTATTTGTCCCTTCATCTCTTTATCTTCTAGCCATGGAAATTGGCGATAGAGACTTTGATCGGATACCCTAGTTGAAAGGTAAAAACTCCTTTCCGGGTCACCAAGTTCTTCTATCAACTGCAATGATATCGTTGTTTTACCCGTTCCGGCAGTGCCTTTTACCATGAGGGATGATCCACCCTTTTTCTCGATAAAATCAGTAACTTCTTTTGGGATAGCACTCATATTTTTCATGTTTATACACCTCGCGTAGATTCAATTTTTTTGATGTTGTTTATTTTTGAATCTATTTCATAGAGTATCTCTTTAAGATAATTCACTTCTCTCGAATCACCGAGCAAAGAAAGAACAGAGTTCCTATCTAATTCCTTGATGAGTAATACAGAATCCCCTGCATCTATCTCTATGAGTTCGGGACGATTTTTACCTAGACCGGAGAGAATTACTTCCGACGCGCCCAGCACAGTAGCTGACAATGCACTGAAACTTTCGCTCCTATCTTTCTTTTTTATGCATGTGGCTATAGGTATCCCATTCTTGGACGCCAAGACTAGTGCGTGTATGTCTCCTTGTTTGAAATATTCCTTAAACATCTCTTCTACTTGCTTTTGTATGTTAATGGTAACACACTCCTTGTATCATTCCGTTGTACATCTCTACCATCCGAGTATAGTATCGTGTATTTAAGTTTTCACCGGATATTTGATTTAAATCCGGTCAAAAATGTCCATGTTTTTAGTTCCCCGCATTCTCTTCTTCATATCGCTAACTAGAGCGGTGTAATAAACAACATGATTACGTACTTTTTCAAGTTCTTCTTTGAGATATTTCTCCTCCTCTTCTAATGACTCAATTTCCTTTTTAACCTGTTCGTGACGGTCTATAACATCTCTTAAATTCTTTATTTGTGCTTTCTCCATGATCTCACCGAACACGGTCTCCCGAGCCTTTTATACCAACGTCTAATTCTATCTTCCGTTCAGTTCGGATATTATCTTTATAATGTTCAATGTATATCTTTAATTCCTTAGCTTTTTTGGTCAGTTCTTTTTTCTTATCTCTTATCTCATCCAGTTCTTTCAATATATCCTCTTCCCTTCTGATCCATTTACTCTTCTCATGTATCACTTCGAGTATCCTGCGGCTCTCTACCAAGATTCAAACACCTTTATTTATCCTTTAGTTTTATCTTCCCGTATAGATTTGACAATTTTCTCTTTTCTCTTCTTTCACACCACTCACAATATAGTGTGTTACCCTGGCGTCCCATTGCACGTCTGCAGTTGAAGCAGTATCCTCTAACAACTCCAAACCCTTTTCCCATCGTCGTAAGCTGTATGGAGGGTTCTACCTGGATTACCTTGGCTCTAACTATGTCTCGTTTCAGAAACATGTCTTCGATGTTCTCGGTGTAATCGTTAGATATCTTTGATATGTGGATAGTTCCTTCTTTGTCTGTGCGTACAATCCTTGAGCTCCCTTCTATCAATGTGATATCCATGGTGGCAAGAGCCCCTCTTCTATTCGTTATGGTACCGTATATCACATCTCCTTCTTTGATCGTAGAAACGGGATTGACCGCATCCACAACGGCTTCCAATTTATCCTCATCGAATCTTACGCGACCGAATACCTTTGCATAAACGAAACCATTTCTTTCATAGGTCCCATTCCCGGGCATCCACTCTTCATGGGCCCCCAACTTGTCTCCGGGTGCCACCAATTCTCCTGTTTTTATATGCATATTTGCTACCTCTTTTTTACTTCTACCTTAAGATGTTCGATCCTTTGAAGAAACGAACATTACAACTTCGAATTCTTTTATCTTCTTTTTATGGAATTTAAAGATGTTATCAACTCCAAACATATATCTTTTTTCCCCAACGATGTCATAACCGTTAGTGATTATCAACTCACGTATAAATTCTTTCGCTTTATTGTTATGTAAACTGTATATCTTAGGGGCCAACTCGAATGCCTTTTCCATAAATGGGATGTCCGCCCCCTTTTTTTGAGATCCGAAGGGAGGATTCATCAATACAGTATCCGCCTCACCATGGTAATCATCCACATCTGTTACTTCGAAATCGATGACATGAGATAATTTCCAGTTCATCATTATATCCCTAGCCAAATTCACGGCATCTTCGTCCATATCCATACCTTTGACCCGGGATGCACCCATTAGAGCAGCGCCTAACGAGAAAATTCCGGTTCCGCATCCAAGATCGAGAATATGTTTACCCGAGATATCTCCGTTGGAGAATGCGGTGAATAGAATATCGGCGGCTATCACCGCGGGTGTTGAGTACTGCTCCAAATCAGCTTTGGGTGCCGGATGCGGAGGTATCTCTTCTAACTTTATTTCAAGCTTTTTTTTCTTGACTGTTCTCATCTTCCTTCCGCTTTCTCCCACACATCGTTATAAATCTTTTTGTAAAAACCGGTTTCTTCCTCTTCCTCTTCTTCATTTTCAAGTATCTCTCTGATCTTCTCTTCTTTGATGCGCCAATAATGAATTCTCCACCGCTTTCCGCTGGGAAGAAAAACCGTCTCCTCTTCTGTGGTAAGGATGTCATAATCTTCCAATATATAGAAAAAATCTCTATCATCGGATGAGAGGAGGTTATCTGTCAATGTCTTGTCGTAACCGAAGAGATTCATCACTCTTTCGGCTATATCGTTCGCATTTTTAGCATCGATATTCCTGTCTCTCAAAACTTTACGGAGTACTTTTTTGAATTCCTGTAGGGTTATTCGAGACAACCGTGATACCTCCTCTACTATCTCTTTATATAAACTACAATCTTAAGCGATATAAACATATCCGTGATTTATCATTTTATCTCGATGTCTATACCGATCTCTTCAGCTATCTCCTTGTAACGGTTCCTTATGGTAACCTCGGTGACCCCTGCTACTTCCGCTATTGCCCGCTGGGTTCGTGGCGTTCCTTCCAGTATAGATGAAATATATATGGCTGCAGCTGCAACACCAGTAGGTCCTTTTCCCGAAGTGAGTCCTAAATCTGTTGCTTTATCGATAATGTCCTCTCCTCTTGATATGACATCTCTATCCAGTTCAAGCTTGCTGCAGAATCTTTTTATGTACTCCTCGGGTCTTGTCGGCATGAGTTTCAAAGAGAGTTCTCGTGATAAGAAACGGTAGGCGCGTCCGATCTGTTTCTCGTCAGAATCCGCTGCCTGTGATATCTCTGTAAGGGTTCTGGGAACGTTGCATTTTCTGCAGGCGGCATAGAGTGAAGACGCGATCACTATCTCTATGCTTCTTCCCCTTATCAGGTTCTTCTCCACCGCCTGTCGATATATCATAGCGGCGGATTCGCGGATGCTCCTAGGCAACCCCAACTTTGAAGATAAAACATCCAGTTCCCTGAGTGCCGAAGCAAGGTTTCTCTCCGTCGCATTGGATATTCGGATCCTTCTGTGCCACTTGCGTACACGGTATATCTGCCCTCTGTTCTTATGAGGGATAGTGCGTCCGTATGCATCCTGATTCTTCCACGATATCTGAGTAGATAACCCTTTGTCGTGTATCAAAAAGTTCATAGGTGATCCTGTACGAGCTCTGCTTTCGCTCTGTTCAGCATCGAAGGCCCTCCATTCCGGTCCCTCGTCAATATAATAATCATCTATCACAAGACCACATTTTTCACAGATGAGCTCACCTCTACGGTAATCCTTGGATATGTGTTCGCTAGAACATTCTGGACATTTTTCGATTTTCTCCACTCTCTTACTTGTTTCTACATTCATAAACATTCCGCCCATGGGGTTTGAATCCAATCTTCCCATGTCATATATATACCTTACCCCGAAGGGATGGTGTGAACGCCTCATTTATTCACAGTGCCGAGCATTGAAAACGCCGAGAGAGGGATTCGAACCCTCGAGGTGCAAAGCACCACGAGCTTTTGGGTCGTCAAATCGGAGATCTCCAAGCTCGCGCCCTACCAGGCTAAGCTATCTCGGCATAT
Organism: uncultured Thermoplasmata archaeon; assembly: GCA_964486225.1. GTDB lineage: Archaea > Thermoplasmatota > Thermoplasmata > Halarchaeoplasmatales > Halarchaeoplasmataceae > Haladaptatiplasma. The sequence goes on from CAZAMQ010000009.1 coordinate 37,442, forward strand.
TAGGTTTACACAAAGAGTAAGTGATATAAATCTATTTCCAGACACGGGGATATTCTCCACTAGGATGGAAAACTCTCTGTGTTTTCACCACCAACCCTTCTTTCATATTGATAATCTCTTCGGCATCCTTCAATGCTACACCCACTGCGATCCCTTCCTCTTTAGCTGACATGACACCAACAGTGTCACCGGCTTTAAAATCGTCCATCTTTAGAACACCTGGTACTGCAAGGTCCGCACCTTCCAGTAGTGCGCCGGCAGCGGTGTCTTTGATACGTACCCGCGGGTAGAGTTCTAATGCCTTTTCGTAAGGAACTAAAATTTCTTTCAACGATCGGTCGTCACCTTCCCTATAACGTTCCAAGGCATCCCTTACCTCGTACAATGGATATGCATCATTTTCGACAAAATTACCGGCATCCACCCTACGCAGTTCCATCATGTGGCCCCCTTTACTAATGCACATGCCCATGTCCCTACAAAGTGTCCTTATGTAAGTACCGGATTCACACCTCACCCTGAAAAGGTAATCCTGCCTTTTGTAGTCCAAAATCTCTAGATCAAAGATCTCCCTTACCCGTCTTTGCCTTTTAACACCGGAACGGACCGGTGGCATTTGATATATCTTCCCTGTAAAGCCCTCCACTAACTTCTTCACTTCCTTTTTCTCTACATATCCGTGAAACCTCATTGCCGCTACATACTCTTTCGGCGCCACGTGGAGGAGGTCCACTACACGCACGGAGTGCCCCAACCCCATCGGCAGGACACCGGTAACACCCGGATCTAGTGTTCCACTATGACCGGCCTTCATATCGAACATCCACTGTACCCAGGCAGATACCTGGTGACTGGTAGGTCCCGCTGGTTTATCCACTATCACCAGAGAACGAGGTAGCGCTTCTTCGACCCCTCTATCTTCAGGTACATCACCCCAGTTAGAGACTGTGCAGGTCTTTTCCCTCACATGCTCCATCTTTTACACCTTCAAGGATCTTATCGACTATCTCTTCAGGACGGTTCTCTACGGAATCGATCACGATGTCATACAGAGATATATCGTTCAAGTCTATGCCATAATATTTTTTATACCGATGAAATTCGCTTCTTTCCCTCTTGACCGTTTTATCACGGACATCATTTACATCCTCACCTTCTCGATCTGCTATACGCTTTATACGTACCTTCAACGGTGCTTCTAGCCACACTTTGAAAGATTCTATACCTTCACGAAAAAGGATATGTCCGGTCAACCTCCCTTCTAGAATACGGCCAGGCTCCGCTTTCTCCAATAAAGACGTATCCAATTTAACGTCGATGTCATCGTCCTTCTCGGCCAACAGACTAAACTCCTCTAGGCCAAGCCCCTTCTTCTCTGCAAGTTCCCTGAATACCTCTCCACTGGAGATGATCTCCATGCCGGTTCTATGGGCAAGCAATTTCGCCGCGGTGGAGGTACCGCTGCCCGCCAGTCCGCTTATGGTTATGATGATATTCATGAAATGTTCTCCACACTCTCCTCTTCCTTCAGCTTTTTCTTGAAAGTGATTATCTGTAACACCAGTCGAAATGCCTGGCCAATAGGTATGGATACTAACATATATACACCGATCCATTGAGGAAAGGGCAAGGGACCTATGTTTCGCATGAAATCAGCGTTCAATGCCCATGGGAGGGAATAGCTTTTGTTGGGAATGTTACCAAGAAAGGTCCAAAGTGAAGCAAAGATAGCTATTATCACAACCATAGTGGCTGCCATGGATTTTATCTGAGGCTTCATGGTCTTCATCTGCATGGACGAAATCTCAGGCTGTAACTTTTCAAGCTTCTTCAACTTGGTAGTTTTGTTGTTCATCTTAGCATCCATACGTTCTTTATTGAATGCGGCGGTCTTTTTCTGTATCTCGGCCATCTCCACCCAATCCATCATAAGATCTCTCACAACGGTGGAAAAGATAATCATCATCGAACCGACCATTAAAAGTGTGAGAAATGGGTATCTACCGTCGAAGCCTACGATGGTAAATAGAGGTGTGCCTATGATCGTTCCCAGAGACTCTCTGAGATTGGTGTCGAACATCACCATTATCGCTAATATACCCAAGAATATCCAAAGGAATCTCCTGAAGTTGAACACAGGCATTTGAGGTGCGGGTGCCTCGTTTTCCTTTTCCGTTAAATCTTCTTCACTCACGTCTATCGGTCCTTTTCGTTATATTAGTACTAATCGCTGAAGAAATCCCTGAGTACAGGGTGCATCTCCATCATCTGTTCCTTGCCCATCTGCTCGTATAGTTGTGTTAGAATACTAACTGCCAGGAATAGGCTGATGCCCGTAGCATTACCAACAGAGCCCAACATGTTGGAGCCTGCAGCTAAAGCGCCCATAAAGATGCCGCTGAAGCTGGTTATGGTGGGGATATATCTTTCAAGCACCTTCTTTAAAACCCTCGGGTCTCGACGGAATCCAGGTATCTGCATACCGCTGTCCTGAATCTGTTCCGCAACAGACTCAGCGTCCATATTGGTGGTTTTGACCCAGAAATTTGCGAACAGCAGACAAGCTACCGTCATGAAGGTAAAGTGTGCGATCACCCTGATTATAATTTGTAGTTTACTGTAGCTCCAATCTACACCTTCGGGGCTGAGCAGATGTGCGTATTTGTCGGATACAAGCGGTAGTAACCAATCCTGTAGACCGTTTACATTTGAAATGTACCAAGCACCCCCTGCTATAGGCTCCGTACTTCCAGGTAAGAATGTACCTACCCACCATTGACCACCTATGAGTGGAAACTGTTGGAAGGTAGGATTGGTGTAGAACAGCATGGCGAAAAGGTTTATGTTGGCCAATAGAGCGGCCACCAATATGACAGGTAGTACGGATGCATATATCAGTTTTATAGGATAACGCCCTCTTGCCCCCCTTGCTCTACCATGTGACATAGGAAGCTCGATGCGTGTTGATTCTGCATAGGCAACCACCAGAAAAATAGCGATGGTGCATATCAATCCTATTAACGGATTCGGCTGCTCAAGCAGCAGCCTTTCAAAACCACCCTGTACCCATTCTTGGGAAGATAAATTCCCCACATAATATATGGTCTTTGGTATCACCCCTACAGGGACGGGTGAATCAGATCCCGGGGCAGGAACCCAGTTGAAAGTACCCGTGAATATACCCTGCGAAACACCTGCTACAATGAAAAGACTAACCCCGCTGCCGATACCCCATTTGGATACTACCTCATCCATAAGGAACAGCATGTAACCACCAAGGGCTATCTGCGAAACGATTATCATACGAGCAAGTAAGAGTCCTTGCCCTGACATAAGACCGTCAAGATTGTCAACCAGGCTGACAGAAGGTTGTAGGTAGCCAAAGGCCTGTGGAATAGCCTGTACGAATATCATCACGATAACAAGAAATTTCTGTGTGCTCTGATAAAGAGCCTGATCCTCATCATCTTTTAGATCGAGATTTATTATGTCTGCTCCCTGGAACAGTTGAAGCATAATGGATGCATTTACTATAGGTGTTATACCTAGATGGACGAAGGAACCGGATTCACCGGCGAATATCGCACGAAATTGTGCGAAAAGGTCGAGAGTCCTTGCAGCATCAAGACCATAGACGGTAACATTCGTCATTGCAAAATACAGTATCAATATTACTGCCGTCCACAATATTTTCCGCCTGAAGTGGACATGACCGTCTGGCTTCTTGATTGCTGGCATACGTTCGACCAGAGGTTTCAGTTTGTAGAGTAAACTTTTTTCCTCCTTCGCCATATTGCTGACACTCCTTAGTTACTATCTCCTGTGATTATGACTTCACCTCCAGCTTCCTGAACCTTGGTAACGGCTCTTTCGCTGGAGTTAGCCACTTTTATCCTCATCTGGAATCTAGCCTTTCCTCTACTTAATAGTTTATCATATCCTGCTTTGTCCAAATCTATCTCGTAATAATACCCTTTCTTTTTAACGAATCCTTCTTCTTTAAATTGCTCCAAATGTTCTTCTATCTGATATATGTTTATTACCTTCTCTTCCTCTGTCAAACCTTTGGGTCTCTTGAATCCTTTGGGTCCAAAGTGGTCGGGATCATCTTTCACTACCTTTATCCACTTATGTTTACCTAGACCCGCATTGCCACGGCCGCCGCGCTGTCCTGCTCCTCTACCTCCTTTGATACCTTTGCCATGGGTTCTTGAACCCCGATATTTTTTCGTCTTCTTGTCTGCCATAATACATCAGCCTTACATTATTTTTCTTCGGATGCTGGTCCGAGCATCCTTTCCAAAAGATTGTTTATTTCCTTGCCGCGGTAGCCCAGAGAACCACCTGTGTTATAAGTTTTTTTGACTCCCCTGTATCCACCGATAGGAGGATGTAATCTGAAGAGATTCTTTAAGCCGCTGACGGATTCCAACTTTTCTTCTCCTGCAACAACGGCTTTTGCAAGTTCATCCACGGTATCATATCCGGTGGATTTTGAAATCGATTCGTCTGATAAATCTCCATCGATACTTGCCCTTTTTTTAAGCATTTTTGAGAGTATTTCAGGCTCTATCTCGCCCCATGTAACGATATCCTTGATCTGTTTTAGCATTCCTTTCATCTCCGGATCATCACGGACTATAGTACAGTGATTTACTCTTGTGAGCCGTAGTCCTTCCAATGTGTCCTCCACCCGTCGGCTCTTATTGACGGAACTTCTCAGCCTCAACACAGCAAAGGTCATTCTGACTCCTCCTCTTTAACGGCTTTTACTTGTGCGACACTTCCGTCTATTATTCCTACACCCTCTCTCTGTATCTCTCCTACACGCATCCTTGAAGTCTCTTTAAGCGCCTCAAAAACTGCTTTTGCATAGTTTATCGTTGTCCGGGTGTGGCCTTTTGAAAAAGCCCATACATCTTCTATACCTGCACGTTCCAAGATGGATTCGGCAGTATCTCCTGAAGCCAGTCCTATACCGCTGGGTGCCGGTTTCAATGTTATGCTTACAGAACCGGCCTTACCGGTTACTGCGAAGGGAACAGTATGTGGGTTTCCACAGCCGCATTCCCAAGAACCACAGCCGCGTCTTACACGGATCATATTTAATTTTGCATTATCGATACTTTTACGTATAGTCGGCCCCACCTCTTTACCTTTGCATGTACCCAAACCGATGTAACCATCTTTGTTACCTATTACTGTAGTTACGGTGAATTTAACCCTTCTACCTGAATCCGTCATTCGCTGGACCATGTTAACATCAAGAACATCGTCATAGAGTTCCGGAAAAAGTATATCTATTATCTCAGGCTCCCTGATAGGCAACCTGGTTGCCAGTGCCTCTTTCATCGAGGTTATCTCTCCCCGTCTTACCATCTTACCAAGCAGGGTCTTGGGATTCCACTCATTCATTAATATGCCTCCAGTTTCTTTTTTACCTTCTCAAATTCTTTAACGGTCGTTTCGTCTATATGCTCTCCTTTTGTCCTGCTCTCATCGGGCAGTATGCTTGGATCATAAGGTATGTCCATACCTGCTTCCACCGTGCCTTTTAGTACGGAGAATATTTTACCGCGTGGTTGAGGGTGTTTCATACCTATATCAAGAACAGCCTCTTTGATACCTGATTCAAGGGCCTTCTTACCGGCGAGATATCCTACCAAATAGGCAGAGGGCATATTTGATCGACAACCCGACCAACCAAAATCTTCAAGGTGTTTGCTGGTCACGGTGAGTATTATCTTATCTCCATCAGGCTTGTACGTTACGAACTGTACATTTATGTTCTTGTTAGATATTCTCACTACCGCCCTCGGCTTTCCCGATTTGATCAATCTGAGCCTGCGCCGATAGTCAGTTTTTCCCTCATGCCTCCTTCTGAGTGGCATCCTGTATCGGGGTCCGCTGCCCATATTACCTCACCTCCATTAACTCATAGTCATCTTTTAGATATCCTTCCATCTTCAGATGAAGTATCAGATCAGAGCGATCCTTGAACGTACCGCCCTTTGCTTTCATGTAAAACTTGCGGTATATATTCCTCTCTATATGTCCTTCGTCCCGCATGTGCTTCAGTTCCCTGCGTATGGATCTCATACGTTTCATCCACAGCCCTTTGGAAGGGGTCCTTGCGTTTTTCTTACCCTTACGCTTTCCGTGTCCCTTTCTCCTACCCTTCTTACGTTGTTCCTTGAGATAGCGGTGTCTTCCCCTGGAATTACCCTTCACGGGTTTTTTCTTGATGACATCACTGCTTATCAACCTTCTTACATCTTCACGGGTTATTGCCTCGACGACTTCATCAAGCATCGTATCATCTACCCAAACACGATTGACGCCGCATTTTAGCATTTTGGCCGCTAACTTTTTCTGATATTTTACATCCATGATGTCCACCTCAGTAAGGGTTAAGCACCCTGATCTCAAGTTCCTCCGCTTTTTGCTCTATGTCTATTCTCTTTTTCATACCTACTCCGTGAGCTATCCGGATCGCCTGTTTTTCAGGGTCTATACCATCAATCTCTTTAAGGTTATGAACCAATACTTCCTGGAATCCGGAGGGATGCAATCCTCGTACATCTCTACGACCACGATAGCCTATGGATACTTTTTGCGGTCTGTACTTAAGGTTCTTCCTAGCCTTGGAATGGATACCCTTTGATCTCCTCCAGGTGTCTCCATCAAGCTTCTTATAGCGAAACCATTCCTGACGTGAGAATTTTGGCCTCTTCAATTTGATCTTACTATTCATGTTCAACGATCTTAATTCTTCCTTGGTCAATGAAGGCTTTTTCTTCACTATATATTCGTCATCTTTTTCCTCATCTGCCATAATATCTTGCCTCCATAATTATCATCTCAAAGTTTTTCCGGATTTTTCAATGATGTATATCCCGTCCTGAAACACCCTGGGATCTACTTTTTTTATCTTGGTCACCGCCTCGATATTCGCTGCGGTCTGGCCTGTGTCTTCAATGTTGTTCCCCGATACGGTAACAATATCACCTTGGATGTTGATCTTGGTTTCGCCGATTATCTTCGCCTTCCTAGGTTTCGATTCTCCGATGAAATTTTCAATGACCAATTTGTCTTGTTCAACTCTAACCTTAACGGGGAAATGCGAGTATATTATTTTCAACTTATATGTAAAATCTTCCTGGGCACCCTTTATCATATTGTTTATATGCGATCGATATGTGCCAAAGAGTGCCAGTTCGCGCTTGGTCGGGTACTCCGTGGAAAGTGTCAATGTGTTATCATCTTTTTCTATCTTTATCCTGTGGTCACGTAAAACCTTGTCGATTTCACCGTTAGGCCCGGATACAGAAATGGCCCTTTTCTTTATGTTGACGGTTACCCCTTCTGGGATTTGAATTACTTCTTCCAATCTGTTAGTTACCGGCATGATGATCCCTCAATATACATAGGCCAACAATTTTCCTCCGATTCCATGTTCTTTTGCTTCACTGTTTGAAAGTACACCTTTATTTGTCGTAATAATAAGTACACCAAAATCCTGTGCGGGCAGATATCTCGATTCATAATCTTCTATATCATTCTTCTTCAAGGTCCAGCGGGGCTTTATCACTTGACATCTGTTGATGTTACCGGATAGTGAGACCTTAAATACGCCGCCCCTGCCGTTCTCAACGTATTCGAAACTATCTATGTAACCATTTTCTTGCATCACTTTTAGAACCCTTCCTATCAATTTTGAGGCGGGTTCCACCTCGCATCGGAGTTTACCACTGTGTTCTGCGTTATTGATAGTGGAAAGGGCATCATTCAAAGGGTCATGTTTCATAATTTTCACCTCACGAATATTTTTTAAATCCCAAACTTTCAGCTATCTCTCCGAAGCACTGTCGGCATACGTGTAGGCCATATCTACGTATAATACCTCTTTTACGGCCACAGCGTTTACAGCCTACCTTTCTTCCGAATTTCTTTCTAGTCTTCATTCGTACATCACCTCTACACCAAAAGCCTTTTCAATGAATTCTATACCTTCTTCATGTGTCAGCTTGTGTTTTTCCGGTATCTTTTTATTCTTCAACCTTCTATTTTTATTACGTTCACCTTTTCTTGATAATTCGATAGCTATGTCCATACCGAATATACCTATATTTGGGTCGTAGCTCATATCTTCAAAGTCCGTATAGTCAGTTATGCCAAAGGAGAGATTTCCATATTCATCGAAACTATCCTCCCACATTGCATGATTTTTAACCCAGAAGGCCTTTTTTAAGAAATCGTATGCCCTCTTTTTTCTTAGCGTTACCTTGCATCCGATGGGTTGTCCTTTACGAATGCCTAGGTCCGCATTGGTGGTTTTAGATATGGTTTCAACAGGATGTTGATCTGTTAACATTTTCAGAACCCTCTTTCCACGCTGGAGTTTCTCACCAGCCTCGCCTACACCGATACTCACAACGCATTTGACTATATGCGGACGCCTCATGATATTTACTTCTTTCATATGATTCCCACCTCGGGTATATTTATCACAGGTGTGTCATCTCCCAAGATGAATACGTAGCCTTCTACAGTGGATATACCTCCTTCAAGGTGCACCAAATTCGGTTTGGAACTGCGTACTATCTCGTAGCTTTTTATCTTGCCTATCTCCCCGATATGTTTACCCCCTGTTATAAGTGCGATATTGCCTTCCTTGAATTCATATACCGAAATAACGTTCTGAGACGGCACTTCTAGTTGTAAAACATCTTTGGTGCTATATGCTTTTTCGTCATCGAGTGAAAAATTTCTCCCGTCATGTAGATTGTATTGAGTTTGGCCATTCTTTATCGTGGTTTTATTTTCAATCCTGCAAAGTTTCCATTTCTCCGTCCCCTCGGCTACAGGTACTACTCGAATCCTAGCCGTTTGATCGAAAAGTACTCTGTAATGCTCAGAAAGTTCAGGGATGCTCAATACGTCCATCAAACCTACAGAGGTGTTCGCATCGGTACAAATCTTACCATCTATCATAACTCTACGTTCGCCGATGATCATCTTTGCTTCCCTTGCACTGTTTGCATATTTCATGAGGTCTCTTATTATCACCAATAGTGGGGTGCTGCGGTCGATGGGGTGCGCACCAGGTCTCGTCCTCGGGGCCCAAAAATGTTCCTTAGCGGGAACTCCCCATATTTTAGTTGGCGCTTGGTACCTTTTCGAATGTTTTTCCATTATCTTACCTCCTCTAACTTGTTTTTACGCCAAGGGTCCGATATTTCAAGGCTGATGATCCTCACATTCGACGGATGAATACCGTAGGGTTCCTGGGATTCGTCGGCCTTTTTTATCGTCACATTTTCTATATATATCTTCTCATTCCTTCTATCGACCTTGGCAACTTTATTGATAACCCCTGCAAATCCACCTCTCATGATCTCTACTTCATCTCCTTCTCTGACCGGAAAACTTCTTCTACCATATTTCTTTCGCAGATTACTTGCCAGCGTTGAGGACATCATCTTTCTTTTTGTGTGATTTTTTGCGTTTTTTTGTCCTTTCCTTTGTTTTCTAGCTTTTTTACTTTTCATGAATACACCTCACACAATCATGGATGCAGTTGATCCGACTCTAGGCCATCTCTCGGCAGCTTCCCGTGCTACTGGCCCCTTTATCTCTGATCCCTTCGTCTCTCCGTTCTCATGGGTGAGGACGACTGCATTGTCCTCGAATACAACCATGGTGCCGTCCGGCCTTCTGAATGGTCTCTTCTGTCTTACGATCACCGCGTGGGTGAGCTCTCGTTTCATTTCGGGAGTTCCTTTGATCACCGACACGACTATCAGATCACCGATACCTGCTCGTGGGTATCTTCTGTGGACACCATGGTATCCCTTCACCGCGACCGTCCTAACCATCTTGGCACCTGTGTTGTCTGCACATTTCAATCTACTGCCTACCTGTAGGCCCCGGGTCTGTTTTCCTGACACCCCTCTCATTATTTTTTCCCTCCTTCAATAATCACAAAAGATATGCTTTTACTGATCGGTCGGCATTCCATTATCCTTACATCATCCCCCACTTTTACGTCTATACAAGGTGGTAGGTGTGTGGAGTAATGACTTCTACGTTTTTCGTAACGTTCGTACTTGGGTACATAATGCAGATAATCTTTCTTAACCACCACACTGCCCTCCATTTTTTTGGTCTCAACGATGCCCGTTATTATCTGTCCTCTAACTGATAGTTCACCATGGAAAGGGCAGAAAATGTCGTCACATTTCCTTTTTGGCGGGTTCACGTCAACTCCAATGTCTTTCGTTTCTTTGTTAGCCATTATATCATCAACCTAACTTTTTTATCCTATTTTCGGGGCGATATCTTATTTCATCCCCGTTTATTATCTCGGACGAATCGTTAATCGTCAGCTCGAAGCGACACCCCTTCTTGGGTACCATTCTTTCATGATGGTTCTCGATGGTGAAAGTATTTTTTGTTTCGCCCACCACTTTACCTTGAATACCGTTGTATCCCCTGTGTGATGAGCTTATCACTCTTATGTTCGCGCCAATGAATTCTTTGGTATGTCTCCGTTTTTTCATCTTATCTCACCTCAACCGGGAACCCTTTTGATTCCAGATACTTTTTCACTTTTTCTATGTGATTTCCCTGAAGTTCAATTCTACCATTCTTAGCAGTGCCACCGGCCGCACATTTTCCTTTAAGGTCGCTTGCCAACTCATCGATGTCGATTTCACTTTCGTCGATACCATCAATGATAGTCATTTTTTTACCATATCTCCTGGTATCTGTGTAGAGTATTATCTCCTGTTGTTCTCGTGCAATATCCTCGCATATACATATCTCGCTTGGTAATCCACAGGTTCGGCAAACCTCTTCGGGCATTAGTTTCCTCCTTTATCTTTCTTCTTTTCATTCATGACCGTAAGTATTCTAGCAATGTTTTTCCTTATAGCACGAATCCGTCCCGGACTCTCAGGTGCACCTCCCATAGCTGCCTGACCTTTTTCGTGTAATAAGTCGTCTCTTAGTTTACGAAGCGTATCCTCTATTTCCTTATCTGACATTTTCCTTATCTCTTCGGTTCTAATCAGAGGCATCTTGCTTCACCTCCTCTTCTTCGCTTTTTTGATTGTTGGGTTTTCCCTCAACCTCTTTTCCTTCTTTGGTATTATTGGACTCCTCATCTTCCTCGGCCTTCTCTTCAGTCTTTGTTTTCTTAGGTTTCTTCTTCGGTTTATCTTCTTCCTCAGTTTCTACCTCGGCCTTCTCTTCAGCCTTTGTTTTCTTAGGTTTTTTCTTCGGTTTGTCTTCTTCCTCAGTTTCTTCCTCGCCCTTCTCTTCAGTCTTTGTTTTCTTAGGTTTTTTCTTCGGTTTGTCTTCTTCCTCAGTTTCTTCCTCGCCCTTCTCTTCAGTCTTTGTTTTCTTAGGCTTCTTCTTCGGTTTGTCTTCTTCCTCAGTTTCTACCTCGGCCTTCT
>CAZAMQ010000010.1:0-41827 GCA_964486225.1 uncultured Thermoplasmata archaeon
AAGAGCTGACAGATACAACAATTTGGATACGTGGAACCATCAGATGGGCATCTGGATACACATGGTAGTTGACGATACGCTGACCATCACGGGTACCGCACCTACAAGCACGGATATAACATTGTATCCAGGCTGGACCATGGTGGGTCTACCCAGTGAAACAGCGGGCAACCACGGACTACCCGGAGAAGTTGACAGGATCGGATACTTCGACGGAACACAAACATACAATCTAGCATACGACTACGACCCAGGAACATTTACATTCGAACCTGGACAAGGTTACTGGATACACAATCCAACCGACACTGCAGTAGTCTGGACTGTAAACTACTGACCACAAACCCCTTTCTTTTTATTTTTTATTTTTAAAATTAATGGGAATATGACATATGTTCGTGTCTTCCAAAATATATATTACTAGGTATCCCTATTAGAATTTAAAAGAACCGGAAAAAGACACAAGTTGTCATTTATAAAAGGAGAAGAAATATGAGGCGAAAATCAAAATATCTTAGGGCGCTTATAGCAATTTTATTTACTATCTCTGTTTTTTCTACCGCACAGTCAATATATATAACGGAAGGTGTAACCGAGATAGTACTGGTAAAAATTAACGAGATCGACGATAGATCAATAATAGATTTTCCAGAGGACAACATACAAATTCAAAGTACAGAACAATCATCCGATCGGTCCGCTATCAATACATCTCATATCTGTAAAGATAACTCGGAAAATAATTTAAAAAGTGAATTTCCCGGATATGATTCTTTCATACATTCTATGATAAACGAGACAAGCGGGTCGAACATATACGATTACATAGATATCTTGCAGAGTTTCGAGAACGAAGACGGAGTGCCCACAAGGGTAACAGGTTCACTTGGTTTTGACGAATCAGCACTTTGGGTATATAACGAACTCAAATCTTATGGGCTGGAAGTATTCATGCAAAATTTTACTTTCTACGGTGGCAGTAGCACTAATGTTGTAGGTGTACATCCCGGAACGGACCCGGACTTAGAGCCGCAGACATTCATCATAGGGGGACACCTAGACAGCATCAATTCTTATGGCTCATCGTATCCTGCACCCGGAGCTGATGACAACGGTAGTGGAACAGTAGTAACTCTCGAAGCTGCCAGGATCATGTCTCAATATCAATTTAAGCGTACCATTCGTTTTGCGACCTGGGGTGCCGAAGAACAGGGATTACATGGCAGTGCCTATTACGTTTCCAATATTGTCCCCGATGAAGAGAAGGTGATGGGATACCTTAATTATGACATGCTTGGGTATGCGGATGATGATTTAGCAGTTTCTTTACATGCTAATACTGCATCCAACTGGATGCTGGATTATATGGTGGATGTAAGTGATGTTTACGACAATATCGGGGTTAATTTCACTTATATATACGACAGTACTGAAACGAGATCCGATCATGCAAATTTTTGGGATGATGGTTACAATGCTACTCTTGCAATAGAGACAGTTTTTAGTCCGTACTATCATTCAGCTGAAGATACACTGGATAAAATAACCATACCTCAGATAACTCATACGACCAGACATGCCATCGCTATGCTAGCGCACTTGGCAGAACCCGGTATGGAACCTGGTGAACCGCCTTCAGTTACAGTAACAAGCCCGGACGGTGGAGAGACCTTTACTGTGGGTACGTATGAAGAGATCACGTGGAATACGGTACAAGGAGACGATCCTGTTGATTATATCGACTTGTGGTACAGCGTAGATAACGGTTCATATTGGAACACTATAGAGGCGGGACTTCCTGATGCCGGTAGTTATACATGGACGGTACCCAATGAACACAGCGCTGAATGTTTGGTCCGCGCAAGAGCTGTAGATACCATGAATCGTTGGGGTGAAGATATCAGCGATGACGTTTTTGAGATAATCGGATCACCGCCGGCACCACCGCAGAATCTTACGGTAGAGTACCATGGTCAATCCGTACAAGTACTCTTTGAAGACTATGTAGAAGACGGTGATTTAGGCTATATAACCGGAGAATCTCATATACAGGCAAGTGATTGGGGTATACGAAGTCACGGAGCATCTTCAGGGGTAAATTCATGGGATTTCGGAGATGGCATGTTCAACAAGGATGGAAGTGAAGGTATGTTGAGTTGGTTGATATCGCCTGGGATAAGCATACCCGTGGAAAGTGACCCTGACTACGGCGTATCCTTCACCTTCCAGCACTGGCGTGATTGGGGTGATACCTCCCTTTACGATGCCGGTAATGTCAAAATATCAACCGATGGCGATGGCGGTCCGTGGACTCTCATAGTACCCGAAGAAGGCTACGACGGAACGGTCCCAACGTCATGGGATAATCCACTCGGGGGCCAGGAAGCTTGGGGCGGTACGTCCGATTGGACAACCGCTACTTTTGATCTTACGAATTACATCGGTGAGACAGTACATATTCGATGGGATGCCGGTGTAGAAGCCTGGGACGGTCTTGAGGGCCCGGGATGGCGTGTCGATGACATATACGTTGATGCATTGATTACTGACGAAGAAGGTACCGATCACAATCTGTTAACTTGGGAAGCTAGTTCGGATGATCCCGATGAGGTCGGTCACTACAGCATATTTCGGTCGGAATTCCAGAGCGGACCTTGGAATGAAAGTGCTCTGATAGCTAATGTAAATGCCGACGGCTTCACGCAGTACGAGTATGTTGATGTAGATAAGGGTGAGGCGGACGACATCTTATGGTGGTACGTTGTGCGAGCGGTAGGAGAGAATGGACTAGAAGAACAGAACACCGATTCTGTACAGGAGCATGGGGGAACCGTAATCTTCGATATAGAACTGTACGCCGGTGGAGATGCAGGCGGCTGGAACTTCGTTTCATTCAACCTTGTACAGTCCGACAGTTCGTTGGAGACCATACTTGAGGATCCGGAACTCGGAATATCCGGTAGCTACGAGAAGGTGATGTACTTCGACACCTCCACCGACAGCTGGTACACCTACGTACCCGGTAGAGGGGAACAGTTCAACAATCTGGAGAACTGGAACCATCGTATGGGTGTATGGATACGCATGACCGTTGACGATGTACTTACGATCGCAGGGACGTTACCCGGCCAAACAAGCATCACCCTGCAGCCGGGATGGAACATGGTCGGTCTGCCCAGTTCCACCAGCGGCAATCATGGACTGCCTGGCGAGATCGACCGTGTAGGTTATTTCGATTCGTCACAGACGCACAATTTGGCATACGACTACAGTCCGGGTGCTTTCGTGTTCGAGCCCGGACAGGGATACTGGATCCACAATCCCACTGACACCGAATTGGTGTGGACAGTGGACTACTGATCACAAAACTCCTTCTCTTTTTAATTTTTAAAGACATAGAAAATCTCTGATCTCATTCAACATTAGATTCCTTTACCATTTTCACTCCCTCTCTAAGAGCATCGATGTTTAACTCAGTAAATCTGGGTGGCACACTATCTATAACTGCTTCCTCCATTGCCCCCGCTGGCACTAGATCCGCAGCGGTGTTGAAAGCTCCCAACATCACGATGTTTGCGACAATCTTGTTACCCATCTCTTCGGCTACTTTGGTCGCCGGTATTTTCACCGCCCCTTCGTATCCTGCGTAAGGTACTAGATTAGGGTCCAATACGACTATCGCATCCTTCGAGAGATCAAAACTATACTTGTCGAAGGCCGCTTGTGACATCACCATCATGTATTCTGTTTCAACGAGACTACAGTATCCGATCTCCCTGTCGGATTTTATATTTTCTTCTAAGATTAGCTTACAGTTTCCGATTATACAATGTATGCATACATTTAAATCTGACCTTCGGATAACAAATCGATACCATGAAAACGTCGGAATTAGAAGAAAAAGTGGTAGAAGCGATCAGGTTAGCTGTGACTAGGGTGACTCCAGAAACGGAAGGTGCATTAAAGGCTGCCGTTGATGTTGAAGACAAGGAAGGGGCCAAGGTTCAGCTCAATGCCATACTCGGTAATATCTGTATCGGGAAGGATGAGAGCGTGCCTATTTGTCAGGATACCGGCACCATCACTTTATTTGTGGAAGTAGGAGCTGATTTTCCACATATCGGTGAAATCAGAGAGATTCTCATACACGCTGTTCGTACAGCCACCGAACAGATACCTCTCAGACCCAACGCTATCCATCCGATCACACACGATAATACTGGCGATAATACCGGTAGGTTCATCCCGTCCATACACTGGGACATCGTGTCCGGTGACGAACTGAAGATACACGTAATGCCCAAGGGCGGCGGCAGTGAGAACATGAGCAAACTGGTGATGATGACACCGGGAAAGGGGTTGAAGGGTGTGAAAGAGATAGTTATCGAGCAGGTAGCTGCTATGGGGGGTAAACCCTGTCCACCTACAGTGGTCGGTATCGGCCTCGGAGGAGGTGCGGACATGGCTCTGGAACTGGCTAAAAAAGCACTGCTCAGACCAGTCGGTGTACGTCATCCCGAAAAGGAGATCGCAGATATGGAATCAGAACTCCTGGAAAAGATAAATCGGCTGGGTATCGGACCCATGGGAATCGGGGGTAAAACAACCGTCCTAGACGTGAAGATCGAGTACGCACATCGTCATCCAGCTTCTTTCCCTGTTGCCGTAGTACCTCAATGTTGGGCCAATCGGCAGGCGATGGTGGTGGTAAGCGGTGATAGGGTGGAAGTAACCGGCTGAACCAGTATCGGCCTGAGGGATCAAAGATATGGTGAAATAATGATCGCTTACGCTAAAAAGTTTACAAATGCCCTTGACGTACTACGCGATCCAGTCAGCTTGAGGCAAGAAGTTTACTGCATCACGTCAGGTCTTCTTGAATACAAGATTGGCTTATCATAAACAAGACCCCGTTGAAAGTATCATAGCCACTTTGGACGGCTACAGTGCAGGCGGGATGGACATAGAGTTCGTTCGAGAGACCAACAGCATAACCGAAGAACCTAACATCGAGCTTATGGAATTAATGACGATCTTGTACCAGGAGGTAAATACTTTGGATGAGAATTTACACATAAGTTTCCAAATTGCTGGACCCGTGGGGCAAGTCTACAGAAACTCACAACTTTCTCAATATATACTGATCATGTATCCTAAATGAGATACGATTATCACTGGGGCGGTGCTTCGAATACGTGCCCGGCATCTCCTTTTTACTCGGACTTGTATTTCGATGTTACGGATTTCACGGACATATTGAGGTTTTAATCCAGATAAACAATTGCTACTAGTGTTGCCTTTCTACAGTTATGAATGGCAAGGTATTAGCGATGAACTCCGCGCCGCATATTTCTCAGTTTACCATATCGGTATGAACAACGATGATCCCGATCACTGTCTTTTCCGTCTCTTGAAAACTTTCAGTATCTCGAAGGAAAGGAGGAACACACCTGCGGCGGCAAGTACCTGTAACCAACCATACAGGCCTATACTGGCGAATTCCAGGAAATCACTTATGAAGGGGCCATAAACTCCAAGGAAAACCATGCCGATGGATACGACTATCGAGTACAGGATGATCTTGTTACTGAAGAAATTGCGGTTGAACAGCGACTGATATTCGTACCGCCTAGACAAGATATTAAAGAACTGGCAGTATGCGATGGTAAGATAGCTGATTGTGGTTGCTTTGGCATAATCCAAGCCTAAAGCCGGATCCCACGATTGTGTGAGCGAAATACCGCTCTTCTCCATGTAGAACCAATAGTTACTCACCGCCAATAAACCCATCAATAGACCGAAAAAGATAACTTCTGTCGATGTAAAGAAATTTAGTATGTGTTCATCCCGGGATCGGGGCGGAGATCTCATCATCGCCTTTGAAGATGGGTCGTAGGTTAAAAATGTGAGAGGCATGACCTCTGCAAGGAGATCGATAGCGAGTATTTGGATCACCAATATTGGTATCGCCCACGGCGCCCAACCAAATAGGCCTATAGCTGCTAATCCGGCGAGTACCGTGGTAAGCTCCGCACCGTTCGTGGTCATGGAAGCTAGCACTGTTTTCTTTAGGTTGTTGTAAATGGTTCTTCCTTCTCTTACAGCATGAACCAATGTGGGAAAGCTATCGTCCAGCAGTACCAACTCAGAGGCTTCTTTTGCCACATCGGTACCTTTTTCGCCCATGGCCACACCGATATGTGCTCTTTTCAACGCCGGTGCGTCGTTGACTCCATCTCCGGTCACTGCCACTATCTCCCCCACCTTTTCCAATATATTAACGATCCTGAGTTTATCCTCCGGGTCCACTCTGGAGAATATCAAAGTCTCGTGTTTTATCATGGTGTTAGACAGGTCTTTATCACTCATGTCTTTTAACTCGGCTCCGGTTATGACAGTTGGTGCATCACCATCTTTGGATAATCCTATCTCCTCACCCACAGCTTTTGCAGTGATGGCGTGGTCTCCCGTCATAATGAATATACGGATATGCGCATCATGGCAGCCGCGAACAGCCTCTCTAACGCCTTCCTTTGGTGGGTCTATCATACCGACGAGCCCTAAAAATATCACATCCTTTTCTACCTCTTCCTCGATGTAGTCTTTACCGCTCTTCTCCAGCGGTCTGTATGCAAAAGAGAGGACTCTCATGGCCTTTTTAGAATATTTCTCGTTAATACACCGGATCTTATTCTTATCCTCTTCGGTGATCGGTACTGCTTTTCCGTCCTTGTAGATGTACTTACTGATAGATAGAACACTATCGGTTGCCCCTTTCATGGCAAGTACGATCATACCCTCTGTATCACCTTCTAAAGCCTCAGCAACCCTACCATCGTCGTACTCTTCCCTGATATCCCTCACCGAGCTCATCCTTTTCCTTTCGGAATCGAAGGGGAATTTGATCAATTCTATGTTCTCCTTGTCCTCCTTTGTTGATCTGGTACCTATCTTTGTAGACATTGTGATCAGGGCCGCTTCGGTGGGATCCCCCACAGGATACCAACCGTCGTGCTGGTCGTCGGGTGCGTGGACTTCCGCGTTGGAGGCCATGGTAGCGGCATCCATCATTATCTCTATCTCGTTTATCTGTTCTTGAGAGAGTTCATTTCCCTCCTCATCCACTATGGTCCCCTTGGGCTTGTAACCTATCCCTGTAAAACTATATCCCTTACCGTTGAACCACGCTTTTTTTACCGTCATCTCATTTTTAGTGAGGGTTCCAGTTTTATCGGTACAGATGACAGTGGTGGAGCCGAGTGTTTCTACGGATGAAAGATTCTTCACCACCGCTTTTTTCCCGGCTAGACGGTTGCTTCCTGTGGACAATGCCACGGTAACTTGTGCGGGTAACGCCTGCGGAACGGAAGAAACGGCTATCCCCAGGGCATATATCAAGCTCGTATCAAGTCTTAAACCCTGCCACTGGGCGATGATAAAAAGTGCTATGCTGACGACGATCACTATAGAGGTCAGGTTTCTTGCCAGCAGCTCAAGTTCTTCCTGCAGAGGTGATTTTATATCGATTGTTTCCTGGGTCATGTCGGCGATCTTTCCCATCTCGGTGTTCATCCCGGTTGCCGTCACCACACCTGTGGCATTACCGGAAGCTACCGTTGTACCTACATAGGCCATGTTATCTCTATCCGCAAGGACTACCTTTTCTTTTATTGCGTTGCTGTGTTTTCCCTGTGGCATTGACTCTCCTGTCAGTGAGAAATCGTTGGTCTTGAGGTTAAAAGATTTGATGATGCGTATATCAGCCGGGATCTTGTCTCCTTCGTCCACTTTAATGATGTCTCCTGGGACCAATTCGTCCTGTCCTATCTCTATCATCTCACCGTCCTGCATGATCTTTGCAGGAGATTTGATGAGAGATCTCAGTTTATTGATTATCTGCTCTGCTTTGTATTTCTGGACAAACCCGATCACCGCATTGATGAATACTATGATGAACATAGCTATTGCGTTTTTAAAACTGCCAGTGTCGTTGTAAACCAACCCAAGGAATATGGAGATGAACCCGGCAACTATCAATACCATCACCAGCAATTCTTTGAATTGAGACAAGAACATCAGCCATTTCGGTGTTTTAACCGTGGCCTTCAGTGCATTCTTACCATATTTCTTCAATCTTTTCTTCGCTTCCTCTCTGTTCAGACCTTCATCGCTGGTCTTAAGTTTGCTGAGAACCTCTTCCACTGTCATTCTGTAGTAATCCATGTCGGATATCATGTGATCTCTTACCTTTAGGTTATATGGTAGGGGTGTATCAGATGAACGTATTTTACTCTTTTGTTTAGGGTGTAGACCTAGTTTATCATGATACATCATTGTTGAGATGATTCTCGAGAATATCAACAGATATATATACGATAAAATACCTAAAATCTTTGAGGATTAATATGACCAAGATCAAAAGGATAGCCACGCATCCGTGAGCATCAAAACAGCCCATAAGAACATCTACATTGACCCGTACTACACTGATTCGATGCCCGATGAGGTAAATAAGCTTTACGAGGAAGGGGAAAAAGCCGACATACTTCTGCTAACTCACGGCCATCACGACCACTGCGATCCCCATACATTTGAGACGGTCTTGAGCAAAGATACCAAGATAGTGGCACCCAAGAGCTGCTCGGACAAGATCAAAGGTGAGTTCATCACTGTAAAGCCGGGCGACGTTATCAAATTGGACGATATAGAGATAAAAACGGTACACGCCTACAATCGTAAAAGAAAAAGAGATTCGGGCGAACCGTTCCATCCCAGGGGAGAGGGGGTCGGCTACTTGATTACCGTCGAGGGAAAAACAATCTATCATTCAGGAGACACTGAAAATATATCGGAGATGAACGATCTGGGTAAGGTATACACGGCGTTCTTATCCATAGACGGTATCTACACTATGGATATGGAAAAAACGGTGCAGGCCGCCAAAGTCATCCGACCGTCCATCGTGATACCCTTCCATGAAAGGGATGTCGACCGTAATAGATTCAAGCACATGTTGGAAAAGCAAACCGATATCAAAGTTAATTTGATGGTCTGAGTGTATACTATTACAACCTATCCAAGATATCGTTTTTCTTACTTCTGAATTCCTCTTCCGTTATCAGCGTACGGTCCTTCATGTCCCGTAACTCCTCGAATTCGGCGGCGATAGATTCATCACTAACGGGAGGAAGCTGTTCAAAGGGTTCTTGTTATTCGAGCCTATGTATATGGTCTCGTCAAGGTCCATCCACATTGATGTGACTAGTGTTGTAAGGACTTAGCCCCGGATCAGCTCGGTGGATAGATTCAATACTCCAAATTACAAGGTACTCACTAACAGCAACGTCAAACCCAATATTAGAATATTTTTTATTTTCATCTATAACCCCTTCTGTTCACCTTTACTGATTAAACGATCTGTACATATAATTTATGGTTAAAATTACGACACTTTATCTTCATACCGCAGGAACTGATAATGTACATACCCTGCACACCTATTCGGTATAGTTGGGTGGTGTATAGAACTGCAGCATGCGATGAAGCGATGGGTGGTAAAAATATATTTAACACTTTGTTCATACGGACTCCCATGCACGACAGTTACTGGGAAGATTTTGAGGAATACGAGATACCGGAAATTTATGAGGTAAGGAGTTTTGTAGAAGAACTAGCCAGTAAGGTGGGCGAAGCTTTTAGAGGTTTGGATGATAAATATCATCCAGCTTACCTGGGCGAGGAGAACTCGGAAAAACTATATGGTCTTATACGAAATAATAAGCCATCCACCGTTATCGAGACTGGTGTATGTAACGGTATGTCCTCCGGAGTAATACTAAAAGCTCTTCAGGATAATAACAAAGGCCGTCTTTACTCGGTGGACCTTCCTGTGGAAGCAAATAGTGTGGAAGGACGCACAGGTGCAGTACTTCCTCCTGGATACTCTTCGGGTTGGGTTGTTCCTGACAAACTAAGGGATAGGTGGGAACTATCACTAGGAAATACTTACTACGAACTTCCAAAAATATTTGAAAAGGTCAGTGAAATCGAAGTTTTTATACATGACAGCGGCCACTCATACGATGTGATGATGTTCGAATTCGGCATCGCTTGGTATCACCTCTGTAAAGGAGGTTTCCTTCTAGCGGATAATACGAGCATGAATGATGCGTTCAAGGACTTTGCCAGGGCTAAAAAAAGAAAGTTATACAGGTTGAACGACCTTTCTCTACTAAATAGATGATGTACTGCGAGACGAATTCTAACCGGGAAAAAATTCCCCTCGGGGGTGCAGGTGATTATGGAGTGCAGTACATTGAGCAAGCACGTATTCCGTTCCATCCCGTGTTCCCCTATGTGTGAGGGACGCAACTGTAAGAAATGCGATGATAAGTAAAGACGCTTGAGGCGATAATGAAAAATGGGATGTTTTTAATACGATGTGTTATGATATCAATTGCAAACGAAAAAAGATTTATCCGTTACCCTCATAACGGTATTCATGTCGAATATATCAGAACTCGTAGAAAAGCATGAGGGCTACAGAGAAGATGGCATCAATCTCATGGCCTCTGAGAACTACCTGTCACCACTGGTGAAGAAGGCACTTTCAAGCGATCTTGCCGGCAGATACCTATCGGATTATTACGGCGGCTCTAGGTACGCCCGTGATATAGTCACGAACACCGAAGAGCTATTCCGAAAATTATTCGATGTGAAATACGCTATCGTCGAACCACTGTCCGGCAACATTTGCGACCTTGCAGTGCTCTTTGCGTTCAGCGACCATGACGATGAAGTGGCCATACTTCCTTACACGGCAGGTGGCTATCCTTTGGGAATTGAAAAGTTCGGCAGAAAGAGAGTATCGCTGCCCAGTATCAACGGTAGCTTTGAGATCGATCCGGCAGCTTCAGAAGAGTTATACAAAGAACACGATATACCCCTGACCATTCTGGGAGCGTCTTACATCCCCTTCCCCCATCCCGTGGCGGAATTCAGGTCTATTGTGGATGGACTCCAATCGAACAGCACCTTGGTTTACGACGGATCCCATGTGCTGGGTTTGTTAGCATCCGGAGAGTTCCAATCACCACTGGATGAAGGTGCCGAAGTTATCATCGGCAGCACACACAAAACATTCTACGGTCCTCAAGGTGGAGTGATACTGACCGATTCCAACGAACATTACACAAGGTTCAGGGAATTCATGGACGTTGATACTGAAACAGGCATCGGCCTGGTGGATAATCCCCATGTTAACCGTATAGCGGCCCTTGGGGTGGCGGCCGAGGAGATGCTGGATGATCAAGGGTACGGTGCAAGGGTGATAGCTAACGCCAAAAAGCTGGCAACTGCCCTGCACGATCTTGAGGTCCCGATTAAATTTGGTCCAAAGGGATTCACGGCATCACATCAGGTATTCCTGGATATTTCCTCCGACCTTGCAATCCGACTTTGTCATGCGCTGGAAAAGGAAGGGGTATTCATCGATACCACCGGGAGGATGGGTACGGCCGAGGTCACACACAGGGGTATCACGGACATGGACGACATAGCCCAGAGGATAGCGGAGTGCTATCTACGTTTGAGGTAAACTATGGCCCGAATCAATATCAGATATCAGAAAATATCCGATGCGGAGCGGTACTTTGAGATATTGAACGATCCTGGTTTCTTGTACTTTGATGTAAAGGTATCATCCGTTGAAGAGGAACGTGAATGGCTTGAGAAGAATCCCGAAAAGAGGGAGAAGAACCAAGAGTATAACTATGCCGTATTGTATGACGACAAACTGGTTGGTGCGTGCGGTGTTGTGATCGACCAGAATAGACCACACATCGGGGAGCTCGGATATTTTGTAGATTCAGATTACTGGGGAAAGGGGATCGCTACCGAGGCGCTGAAACGGCTGGAAAGAATAGCCTTCAATAAACTGAAATTAGTAAGACTGGAGATACGGATGGAACCGGAAAACAAAGCCAGCCAGAGGGTAGCAGTCAAATGCGGTTATCTCAAAGAAGGCCTGTTAAAGAAAGTTTACATGCGCGACGGTAAGTACCGGGACTGTTTACTGTATGCAAAGGTAAGGTAGACACCATGGGTGATGAGGTTGGAAAAATAAGGCTGGAACTGACCAGTAAGACCGGTAAGGGAGATATGGTGAATTCGAATGTTAGGGTGATGGCCTAGAACTAGGCACCTTCACCCCATGCCAACCATATGATTACCAGGGGTTCGTCGCTATCGGTCCAAAGTACCTGGTCCGAGTTCGGTGGAATGTAATATGATTCATTCTTCTTGATCGCTACTGTTTTATCACCGATTTTAGCGTATCCCTGGCCTTCGATCACTACGATACCTTGGGGGAACGGGTCCGTATCGCCGGGCTCGTTAAGGGATTCTCCTTTCTTTATCATGTACCAAGCACTCCTGAAGCCGGAGTTATAGTAGAGTGGTATCGCGTGGCCGCCGTGTACCATCCGAGCATACTCCTCTCCCAGTCTTATCACTTCGGGCTCTTCGGGATGGAAGAAGTGCATCAACACATAATAAATACTTTTCATCTTCGCCGGTACGAACCCACCGCCTATCTTCCAGTCAAGGGGAGCGGGGTCCGAGGGATGGGACTTTCCTGCTGCGGTGAATGCGTTCATCTCGCCCCGGTAAATCTCTTTGATCGTTCCGGAGTTCGTATCTATAATTATATCCACATTCTCATCTACACCTTCGCTGATGTTCACTTTACCTTCCTCTATTCTGATGGTCAAGTTTTTACCGATATCTTTGATATTGAATTGTAAACGGCATCTGAGATCATCATCTATTTTCTTCTTGAAGGCATCGCCCATCTCTCTAAGGATTGCATCGATATCCATAAAGCGTACAAAACTCAATTACGGATATATAACTTTGCTCTGTCTACACACTAGCTTCACTATGGAGAGTGAGGATTGGTGAACATTGATATCTGTTCTCTAACTTTTATTGGTAATAACAGGTAAAGTATTTATACTCAAATGAATGGTTTAATACAAAACAGATTGGTGTAAAATATGTACAAAAAAATATTCGTGTGTGGATTAGGCTTTCTGCTGGTGCTCAGCGGTGTAATTGCTTTAGTTAACTTCGAAGAAGAGATTGATGTACAACACGATGAAAGTATCGACATCCCAAGTACCGAAATTTATCTGATCGGTGACGATAACCGGATAAGTACGTCAGAGCAAAATATGGTGACCGAACGAACAACCCGCTGGGAGCGGCGTGGTGAAGGATTAGCGTCTTTTTTAGGTGAGGTTAACTATGATGAAAGATCAAGTCCCACCCCCTCAATAAACCAACACACCGAGCATGACCCTATCTACATAGATGGCAATGATGATTTCGCCACTCAGGCAGCATCCGAAGGATGGCCGGGGAGTGGTACGGAAGGTGACCCGTGGATAATCGAGGGATACGATATCAATGCCACTGATTATGAAAATGCCATATACATAGGAAACGTGGATGCTCATTTTATAATCAGGAATTGTGTTCTTTATGATGCTATGTTATATGACTCATTTAATCCACCGTATCAATGGCCTTCTGGTATCCAATTGAACAGTACAGAAAACGGCACTATTGAAGAAAACGAGATATTCTCTAATGGTGCTGGTATATTTGTAAAGGGCGCAGGCGATAACATCCTCATTAACAATACTGCGTATGGGAACGGAGTAGGTATAATGTTGTTCGAAACATCGTATAACGGTATAAACGGTAACACATACTGGGGAAACTATTATGGAGCAATAGGTCTTTGGGATAATACCTATTCATACATAGCTGAAAATAATATGACCGACAATGGGATACTCATCTTCGGTGATATTTTAGAATTCTGGAATACCCATACGATAGATACTAGCAACACCGTAAACGGAAATCCTGTTTATTACTGGAAAAACCAAACAGTAGGCACTGTTCCTCTTAATGCCGGACAGATCATACTTACCAATTGTACGGATATAATTGTCAGTAGCCAGGAAGAAGCCTGGGCTATACAGCTGGGACATTCCGAAGGATGTCTAGTTGAGAGTAACACACTCTATCCTGCCATGATCGACCTCTCGTCGTCCGACAAAAATACCATAAGAGATAACGAGATATCGCACGATACTTGGGATGCTTTGGCCATAGCATCCGGATCAAACAATAATACGGTTGTCAACAACACCTTCTTTGATAGTGACGTTGGCATTTTCATAGAGTTTTCCAGTAACGGCAACGTCATCGCCTATAACAACATAAGCGGTAATTACGATGAGGGCATAATGGTGGAAGAATCCATGTATAACCACATCTACGAAAATGAAGTCTATGGTAACAACTGGGGCATCGCCTTGGGTCGGGACTGTTTCTCCAATATAGTGGAGAACAACACGGTCTATGATAATGTCGAGAATGGCATAGAGATGTTCGACGGTGCGAGTGATAATGTCGTTCGGAACAATGACGTTTTGGGAGGAGAAATCGGTATCTACTGCTGGCTGGCAGATTGGAACCTGATAGAACAGAACATCATTTCCTATACATCCTGGATAGGTATCAATCTAGGTATGTCCAACCATAATATAGTACAGAATAACCATATCTCTGACAGTAACGACTCAGCATTCCATATCTGGAACTCTCACCAAAACCAAATCCAGGACAACACCATACTTAACAACAATGGCTGGACTGCCTTGGGTTTGTATGACTCCACGGATAATGTCATCTTTGGTAACACCGCATCAAATAACGACAATGCTATACATCTAAGCAATTCTTCTTACAATGTCATTGAGTACAACGATATTTCAGATGGCAGCGAGGGGGTCAACCTATGGGAGTCATATGAAAATCACATATTGAACAATACTATAACGAGGATGGGAACGGGGATCTACATCCATCATTCATATGATAATTTGATCAGTGGTAACGAGATCAAAGAGAATGACCACGGAATACAGGTATGGGATTCACATTGGAATCATATCTCGAATAATACGATATCCTACAATGATCATCAAGGGATAAATATACAAGAATCCGACATGAACACCATAACATACAACACCATTCACAACAACACTGATGAGGGTATATATTTGTCCCAGTCAAACGGAAACCATATGGAAGGGAATCTTATTTCAAACAACAACTACGGTATTTTGATGGGGGCTTCCATGGATAACGTGATATACGATAACCGGATATACAACTCGGTATGGCACGGGATGCGGATGTGGCATTCTGAGTATAATGTCATATATCAAAACAACATATCTGATAATTACTCAGGCATTGAAATTCAAGAATCAGGGGACAATAAGATCATTTACAATTTCATCTCGAATCATCCCCAGAACGGAATCCAGATCTTCGATTCAAACGGTAATGAGATATACCACAACTCCTTTGTCAACAACAATAATCATGCTTGGGACGAAGGAGGGTACAACTACTGGGATAACGGATATCCCTCCGGTGGTAACTACTGGGATATACATACGGGTCCGGATAACTACGGCGGTCCAGGGCAAAATGAGCAGGGACCGGATGGGATAGTTGATGACCCGTACGATATTTCCGGGGGCGGAAATCAGGATATATATCCGCTGGTGGAATCGCCCGTACGACTACAATTCTCTATGGATCTCTTCGCTCCTGCAGAGAGTGACGGATGGCAGTTCGTATCTCTACCGGTGATACTGGATAACACTTACATCGCCGAATTTCTAGAACCCATCGAGGGCAGTTATGAGCACCTGATGTACTATGACACTCACGCAGATGAATGGACCAGCTACGTTCCTGGTAGAACGGAGCATTACAACAACCTGCATTCGTGGGACCACAACATGGGTATCTGGATAAAGATGAACGAAGATGTCACACTTACCTTAGAGGGGCGGTTACCTACGGTGACATCCATCGCACTGCTGCCCGGCTGGAACATGGTTGGCCTGCCCAGCGAGACTTCCGGTAACCACGGACTACCAACAGAAGTGACCAGGGTAGGATATTTCGATGCAACAGTGGAGTACAACTTGGCGTATGACTACGAGCCGGCAACCTTCGTATTCGAGCCCGGGCAGGGATATTGGATCTATAATGGTGCTGACGAACACGTAATTTGGACCGTTGAGTACTGATACCCCGTCCTGGTAAGTCGGACAAATTTACGGATAGTCCGTGCTATTTACCATGATTAAACAAAAAGCTTATTTAAGTGTTCCATTTTGGGAGAAAAGATTAGCGAATGAAAAAGAAACACACTAGGTTTGAAAAGGCAAGGATTATCGGATCCCGTGCTTTGCAGATATCCATGGGTGCACCACCACTTATCAAGGTGTCTGAAGACGTTATAGACCCTGTGGATATAGCATACATGGAATACGATAAGAGTGTGATTCCGATATCCATTTTAAGGGAGACATAAGATGACTGAGATCGAAGCAGATGACATGTTAGTCAAGGAAGACACCTATCTAACATCTGGAGTACATATTGGTACGCAGCAGAAAAGCGCATCCATGAAACCATTCATATTCCGTGTGAGAAACGATGGTTTGTATGTACTGGATGTAAGAAAAACAGATAATCGTTTACAGACAGTATCTAAATTTTTATCACGATTCTCTCCGGACAAAATCCTTATAGTATCTGCAAGACAATACGGTAGTCAACCTATACAGATGTTCTCTAAGGTGGTTGGCACCATGAGCATCGCCGGTAGATTCATACCGGGAATATTGACAAATCCGGACCTGCCCTCGTTTATCGAGCCGGAAGTTATCATAGCTGTGGACCCATCAGCGGACAGACAGGCCTTGAGAGAAGCAATCAGCGTGGGCATTCCTATAGTTGCACTGGTGGACTCAAATAATACCTTGGAAAATGTTGATATAGCTATACCAACAAACAATAAAGGCCGGAAAGCACTGGCTTTGGTATTTTGGCTTCTTGCTAGGGAGATATTACTTCAGAAAGAAGAGATTGAAAGCAGGGATGATTTTGAGTATGAATTAGAGGAGTTTGAACAAAGTTTGTGATCTATCTCAAAATAACCTGACAGATTCTAGATTCTAAGGAGTTCTTGATGGATAAAGACGGTTTTAATGAATGGGCTGGGGAATACGATGATTCTGTGTCTAAAAGTCAAGAAGGATACCCATTCGAAGGTTATTATGAAGTACTAGCATTTGTTTGGAATATATTGGGTAAGGTAAACAATAAAAAAATATTAGATCTCGGGGTTGGAACCGGTTTATTGAGTCATGAATTGTATAAAAACGGATCTGAAATCGTCGGTGTGGACTTTTCACAGGAGATGATCGACCGGGCTAAAGAGAAGATGCCCAAAGCGATTTTCTATCTACACGACCTTAAAGAGGGGATACCTGAGGAATTATCTGACGAGAAATTTGACAACATAGTTTCATCCTATGCATTGCATCATCTGAGATATAAGTTGAAAATTGAATTGATCTGTTCTCTGAAGGGATTACTGACGGAAGAAGGCAGTATTATCATTGCAGATGTATCTTTCAGAAATAGTAAAGAGCGGGAAAGGTGTAGGAAAAGGAATCTTGACCGATGGGATCATGATGAGTATTATATGGTTGCTCAGGAGATCTGTGGTGAATTGAAAAATATGTGGCTTAACTGCAGCTACACTCAGGTATCATCTTGCGCGGGTGTTCTGATAATAAATTGATTGAATTGGTTTCCTGTCTAACAATAAACATTGTAATAGCCCCTATCGATAGTAGTTTACAGTTAGAATTAGAGACGAGTTTGAACAAAGCTTGTGATCTATCTCAAAATAACCTGACTGATTCCAGATTCCAAGGAGTTCTTGATTCGATACCGTATTTTTTGTATATAGTACTGGCAAGATTAGTACATTTCCCCTCTTCACCATGGGTGATGATAACTCTTTCCGGGGGTGGTCTCATACTACTAACGTAGTGAAGTAATTGTATTCTATCGCTGTGACCGGAGAATCCCTCACATGTATGTACTCTCATCTTTACCTCTATATCTATGGGTCTTCCATTCTCCAACAGGGTGATGTGGTCATATCCTTTTTGTATCCTGTCACCGATGGTTCCAGATGCCTGATAACCTACAAATACAATGGCAGATTCAGGATCGTCACCCCATGACTTGAAGTACTCAAGCACCGGTCCGCCGTTCATCATCCCGGCGGTGGCAAGTACTATCGCAGGCTCCGCTGAGTCGCATATCTCCCTTCTCATGTCCATACTGTCAACTTGTTGGAATATGGGCGACAGGAATGGATTTTCATCTTCGCGGAATATCTTTCTCTTTAACTTGTTGTTAAGGAATTCAGGATATGCAGTATGTATCGCAGATGCCTCCCATATCATGCCGTCAAGATACACGGGTACTTCCGGTACCTCTTCCTTGCGAATGGCCTCTTCTATGACCAACATGACTTCCTGAGAGCGACCCACTGCAAAAACAGGAATGAGTACCTTTCCGCCAGCCATGTCAAGATGTTGAATTAATATATCTTTTAGCTGCTCCACAGCGTCAAGTCTACTGGGCTGAAGGTCGTGGTATCCCCCGTAGGTGGATTCCATGACAACGGTTTCAACACGTGGAAATTTATTGACCGCTTGATTGAACAACCATGTTTTGTCATACTTGATATCTCCGGTGAAGACCACGTTATAATCGCCGTCACCTATGTGCATGTGCGCTACGGCGGAACCGATAATATGACCTGCATTATGCATGGTCAATCTTATATCGGGCGCGATATCCGTTGTTTCACCATATTCCATGGTTATCGTGTGTTTTACCGCCTCACGTACATCGTTAGATCTGTAAGGTGGGTCTCTTGAATCTGCCATGGCCACTTTGATATAATCTAGCTGTAATAGAGCTGCTATGTCCCGGGTGGGTGCAGTACAGTAAACCGGCCCGTCGAAACCATATTTAAAAAGAACAGGTATCATCCCACAATGATCCAGGTGGGCATGGGTTAGGACGATGGCATCTAGTGTATCCGGAGGAAGGATCTCCGGTGCGTTAAGGTAGGGAGTTCCGCTATCCGATGATGAAACATCTACACCGCAGTCTATCAGTATCTTGCTGTCCCTGGTATGTAGTAGATGCGCGCTTCTACCAACCTCTCTGTAACCACCTAAAGCGATTATCCTAGCGAATTTTTCTCCTCTCCTTGTATCACGGTTGATCTTCCTTCCCAGTGCTTGTAAAAAATCCTTTCTTTCACTTCTAACGACTCTCAGATAACTTCTTATGTCTTTTACCGTTTTCGAAGGAATCGGTGGTGTTCTGACCACCTCGGGAGACCATCCTGTCTCATTTTTTATCTCGTTTAGTACTCTGCCTTTTTTACCGATGGCAATACCCGGAGCTATAGCCTCTATAGTAACTTCACCAGTGTCCTCTTTGAAGTACATATCAGTTATCTCTGCCTGTTCATCAACGATATCTCGTATCTTTTCTTCAGCTTCTTCTATGTCATCAAGGAGTGATGAATCCGGTCGTATCGATACCCTTCTTTTGAGTTGCTCGGCCAGCTTTTTGATCGCGTCAGGCTCCTTAGTGAACTCCTCGATATCTTTAGTATATATAACAACGATTGAACCTTCAAACTCTATATCAGTAATACGTACCGTTGTAGGAATTACCTCGTCCACCGCTCTTCTAGCTTCTCGTAAAACTTTTTCTACACTCATAATACTTCACTTTTCTCTTATATATGATTGATTCTGATATTTATAATTATATCTATATCTATGGAAAACGAAGTCCCTTCTCTTTTTTGACCTTCGATATCTTCTTTTCTATATCCTTGTCATCTATTTCTTTAAACCCATCTTTTTTTGTAACATATGCCACCTTTATACCATCGCCCGATGCGGAATCCCTGCTGGAAGACACCATCAAACAGAGTACTGCAAGGTCTATGCCTTCCTCTATACTCATGTCTTTTTTGTAATGGTCTTCCAGTACCCCGTAAACGAAGGGTGATCCGGAGCCCGTAGATACATAGTTATCGGAAATTGCACCTCCCGCTGCGTCGATAGAGTATACACTTCCACCTTCGGAATCAACACCGCCGAGTAATAGGCCTACCCAATAAGGCATCCATCGTCGATTGAGAAGTATATTGGATATTAATGTGGTGGATGCTTCAACGGACATCTCTTTTTCCCTTTTTAGCTGATACAGTTCTACTTCGGAACTAAGATATCTAGCCAATATCTGGCCGTCCGCAACCAGTCCGGCTATCGTCAGGCAAAGGTTGTCACCTATCTGAAATAACTTTTTTGTGTCCTTATGGGCGATCATATTTCCCATGGTAGCTCTTTTTTCAGTAGCCATGACTACTCCGTCTTTGCAAACCAATCCTAGCGTTGTCGTACCTTTCTTTGTATTTTCTTCCATGATTTCACTCTCATCTCGTTTCTATCTATGGATTATAAGATTGTAAGGAAGTAATGTAGGAGGGGTATTCTTTACCCGAATTACAGTTTCCTATAAAATCTCTAACCAATGTAAGTGAGACACCTATATATATGTTTTTCGTCACTATGGTTCATAAAACACTATAATTTTTTAAAAAAGTGAAAGGAAGGGGTTTGGGTGAAGTTCACCATTCTTGTTCTTCTTCGGGTTCCACTTCAGATATCTCCGGTTCTTCACTCCATTGGTTCTCAGGTTCGGGTTCGCCACTCTCTACAAAGATATCCTCGTCCGTCGGTTCTTCTTCTGGGGACGTTGGTTCTTCGTATGCAATTTCTTCTTCTGTATCTGTTTTCGGCGGTTTTCTGAACAGTACCAATACAGTTGCAATAGATCCGATCACCAGTGCTATGATCAACAGAATGAGCAATAGGAAGGCGAACTGGCCTACACCATTGATAGGTGAGTTTTTGTAGGTCCATGACGGATCGTTCTCTATCTCGAATATCCTAATGTTTTCAGCGTGTCCTCCAACGCCTACATATAGGATGTGTTCTCCGTCAACCAGATCAGGAATGGTCAACTCGATTATACCTGTGGTTTCATTTGTTCTGATCGATTTCCAGAAATATTCGGAATTGATCTCATAGGTTAGGGTTATAACCTCCGGGAGTGCTTGATCACTTCGAGAAATCAGCTCGTAACGGACCCTCAAATTTTGCCCCGAAACGAAAACACCGTTTGTATAGTCTGATTCAGTCACTATCTTCAACCTCAAATAATATCCTGATCTTTCGTCTATCCGCCTGCTAGTAGTGATCTCATTTCCGCCTGTGGTCAGTATCCGGATGTGTCCTCTATAAAATCTGGAGGGGTACTCTGGTATGGTAAAGGTAAATTGTCCGTCATATGGTGTACCCATGTCAACTATCTCTCCTGTAGCATCGGTTATCCTGTACTCGATGGATTCGATGGATCCTTGAGTTATGTGCAGAAGATCGTAATCGAAGGTGATGTTATCTCCGCTTACGTATTCCTCTTGATTCACGTTGATCAATATCCAACCGAGTCGTACAGGTACAGTAATATCGTTCCAACCGGCGGTATCCTGGTCGATGCGTGCACTGACTTCAACATCAAAGTCACCACCGTTTTCAGGATTGTAGTCGCTAGGTATGCCGAACTCTATTATCCCGCCTTCAGCGTGATCAAAGTTGATGACCTCTTGGGAATTTCTTATTAGATACATCACGTTGGCATTGGTTACTACCTGTCCGTCCAAGGTGACGGTATAATATACGGTAACTCTATCGCCGGGATAGTAGTCGTTACCCTTTCTGTCCATCTCAAGATGTACTTCCAGATTATGTAGGGTCTCAACGACTTCTATATTCGTTGTATCTACATCCCAGAAGTCATCGTAAGTGCCGTTTACCCTAACTTGATAAATGCCTGGTTCAGCATCGTTCAAAAGCCTTATCCCGATTGTTCGGTGTCCACTGTTATCCGTAGTTGATTCCTCTGTATATCCGTCGATTACTTCACCATCTTTTAATATCTCTACCAGTATATCCGCACCGGCAAGATGGGAGGAAGGTGCATTGAAATATCGTGCATAAGTTTGTATATCCAGATAGATCATCTGTCCTGGTAGGTATTCATATGAATCAGTATTCACGAACGTTCTTATATTACCAACATGTCTAACCTGTTCAACAAAGTGGGTGAAGCCGTCGGTGTGATTGGCCCAAACTTCTATGTTAAACATCCTGTTGGTCATAGCATCATCGGGAAGTTCGAAGCTGAACCTTCCCTCGGTAGTGGAACCTTCGAATTGTTGATCATCATTACCGGTGTCGGTATAGGTAACTCTCCATTCAACGGTGACACCTTGAGCCGGCGACCCGTCTAGATTGTTCTCCACTACATAGAATGCCTTGACTACTTCACCAGGTAGATATACCTGTTTGTCCGTGGTAACATGGAGTGTGAATTTTCTGATGTCAAATTCCATAGATCCGATGAGCTCACCATCATCCGCTTTCCGAATGACGACAAAATATGTGCCATCAGGCACGTTGTCGGGTATCAGGTAATCGGCACTCCAAAATTCGTTCTCGAAGCTCTGTTCGGTCCATTCCGCACCTTCCAATATCTCATAGGGTTCGACCGTACTGTTAGCGATACTCACATTGAACTCATCGGGGAAATTACTTTCTATGCGGATCTCTATGTCCTGTCCCTGGGTGTAAACCGGTAGATCAGGGTGGATTGATATATCCATGGAGATGACTGTAAAGGTGTGGGTGTCGTAAAGGACATCACCATCAAAATCATAGAGTCTGAGGCGGTAATCTCCTCGTTCATCCCTGATCATAAAATTGTCGTCCAATGTGCCGTCAGGTGAAAGCCAGCCACTATATATCACTTCTTCATCATCATCATCGCCTACCTTTTGTAAAGTAACTCTGATCCATTCGCCTGTGTATCCACCAGGGGCCGGATATCCATGTTGGTCTATGAGTGCGGCGTGGTAATATATCTGCTCGCCCTCGAAGTAATAATTTCTTGGGGTTTCATAGTCATCCGCGGTGGTGTATATCTCAGAGTTCGAGGTATAATCCGCCTCGTATATCTCGATTTCAGCCGGGTCATGATCTACTACCGGATCGGAGATTCTCAGAGTATATTCTCCGAGATCTTGTCCTGAAAGGACAAAGAATACGCCGAAATCCGAGCTTCTGTATAATCCGTCTGGATCGGTTGTTACGGTCCTGGAATCCACAGGGATCCCGTCAGAATCTCTTAATCTCACTGTTGCGGTCACCACTTCAGGGGGATCGAACATAACAGTGAAGTACAGATTGTCACTTTGCAGAAAATGTTCCTTTAGTCCGCCGTCTTCATCCGTTGGCCATATCTCTCCAGTATCCTGGGCTCTTACTGTATCAACGGGGAGTACTGTGAAAAAAGACATCACTAGTACAACCGCCAATATCATGCTCAACATCTTTCTTTTTTTCATGCTATTATCCTCCGTTAGGGATCTGTCTGACACATGATAGAATACTTATTATATATAAATCTTTTAGTCCATTTCTAGTAAATTCATTTAACTACGTACATCATGGATAACCTTTTTTACCATGTACGACTAAGTAAATACATAGGTGTATCAAAGATGCGAATGGACAGTATTCACAAGTTACTCAACAGGGCAACCGCGCTCCTGCTGCTCTTGCTCATATCTATCTCATCTTTACACCTTACGGGCGTCATAGAAGGATTACCCAACGAAGAGTACCATGAGATCAACTTTGATGACCATGATAAGGTCACTATCCGTATGAAATCGGCGGTCTTCGATCCTTTGAAAAAAGGTATAGAACATGTAAATTTAAACGAGCCTGGCATAAATTACTATCTGATTCAATTCTCCGACTCCATGGAATCCGAATGGTTCACTACGATGGCATCCGCCGGGGTGGATATCTATGAGTATATACCGGACAATACTTATCTCGTAAAGGTGGATGATGGTGCTTCAAATATAAACAGCCGCGATTTAAAATCATTACCGATTAGGTGGGTGGGAAGATATTTACCTGATTATAAGATACACCCTGCACTTGTTTCAAACGAAGATGAAATCATCGATATCACCGTACTTATTTTCAACGACGAGGCAGCGAAAACATCCTTGGAATACATCGAGAGACGCATGGATAGTCTTTATACAATCTGGAGCAGACGGTTCTACATAGGTATATCAGGGTCTATACACAGCTCTTACATAAACGGTGTAGCCGGACTTAATAACCTTTACTGGATGGAGCCGCATTCACCCATGCTGCTGCTGGACGAAGTATCATCTGAGATAGTGGGGGGTAACTGGACCGCCGGAGAACCCTGGGGTGGTCCCGGGTCCTACGTTAACTCGTTGGGATACGACGGTGAAGGTGTTCGTGTGGCGGTGGCCGATACGGGTATAGACGGTGGTGAAGGTGCCGTGACACATCCGGATCTAAAAGTGACTGATTTCTTTGACTATACATCAGCAGGTGGTGCAACGGACGGCCATGCCCATGGAACACACTGTGCGGGTATAGTCGCAGGGGACGGTACAACGGGTAGAAAGGACGAAGACGGTTACCTTTACGGTATGGGTGCTGCACCTGCAGCCGAATTAGTGGCTCAGAAGATATTCGATGATGAAGGAGGGTGGGGATATCCCAGCTACTCCACCCTGATGTCCGATGCCTACAGCGCCGGAGCCTACGTATCCAGTAACAGCTGGGGTGGTGTTAGCGGAGGCGAATACAATATAGTATGTGCGGAGTATGACGCACTGGTCAGGGACACTATGCCGGGAGAAGAGGGAGAGCAGCCCATGATCACGGTCTTCGCAGCCGGTAATTCCGGATCAGCTCCTTATACTATTTCATTCCCCGGACTTGCAAAAAACGTTATCGCAGTAGGAGCTTCGGAGAACTATAGGCCGGACAAAGGGACGAATGCAGACGATATAGACGACATGGCATATTTCAGCAGTCGAGGGCCTACATCGGACGGAAGGATCAAACCGGACATAGTAGCCCCCGGCACTTGGATATCATCCACCCGCTCAAGTGCCGCAACAAACACATTATGGGGTGCTATCGACGAATACTATCTATGGTCCGGCGGAACCAGTATGGCCGCACCGCATGTTGCAGGAGGTTCAGCTATATTCACACAGTACTACCAGGAGGAATACGGTGTACAACCAAGCCCTGCCATGACAAAAGGGGCCTTATTAATGGGGGCGAACGATATGTCTGCAAGCAGGATACCAGCGTTCGACCAGGGATGGGGAAGGTTGAACTTGACCAACGCAGTTCAACCCCAAGGCATATTTAATCATGAAGATCAGGAAGAAGGATTGACGACCGGCGAATCGGTTTCCAGAAAGATCTATATAGGAGACACCCAGCAACCTCTGAAAGTGGTGCTGTCATGGACCGACCCACCGGCGTCACCTGCCGCATTGATTGCCCTTGTCAACGATCTTGACCTTACGGTGACAGGGCCAGACGGAAGGATATTCCGAGGCAATCAATTCGTAGACGGCTGGTCCGACTCTTATTCCTTGGAGAGGGATGATCGGAACAATATAGAAGCGGTGTACATCTCACCTTCAGACCTTAGGTTAGGCGAATATGTGATAACCGTCAACGCTGTTAATGTGGCCATGGACGTCGTTCCCGATACTCCGGAGATACAGCAGGACTATGCACTAGTCGCTAGTTACATGCCGCCGTCAAGCGAGGGTAAGATAGGATTTGACAGGGATGTTTACAACACCGATTCCGAACCATTGATCACCTTGGTTGATACTGACCTTAGTACAGACCCCGATGAGAAAGACACATCGGTGGTCAACATCACCAGTCTCCTTACCGGTGACTGCGAAGAGGTGATCCTTACTGAACTAGGTGAGAGCCTGGGTGTTTTTACCGGTAGGATAGAACTGCAGCTGGAGGCAAATTCCACAAAGAACAACAGCATACTAGAAGTTAAGGATAACGACTGGATTAACGTAACTTTTTCGGAAAAAGAACATGAAGTCAAAGCTTCTGCACGGATAGACGTTACGCCGCCGGAGATAAGCAATGTGAGCTCCATCGAACGACCACATTCTAGGGTGGAAATATCATGGGAAACTGACGAACCGAGTACCAGTCGTGTAGTTTACGGTAGAACCGTACCTCCTGATAAAGAGATCGAAAATATTCGATACACCACAGAACATACTATTATAATCCCTAATCTTAAAGAACTCTCATCCTATCACTACTTCGTAGAATCAACGGATGCACCGGGTAACACGGGTAGGGATGACAATGACGGTAAATATCACGTATTCTTTGTACCAAAAACACCTACAATCCTTTTGGTGGACGATGATAACAGCCTCAATAACGATGGCCCCTACGAGAGGAGGTGTGTAGAAGAACCTTCCGGGGTTACATATTACAGTGACGCCCTTATATCAGCGGGTTACGATTTTGCAACTTATGTCGTACCATCTAGGGGGTCCGGTCCACCCCTTGAGATAATGGATGGTTATGACGTCATTCTTTGGGTCACTGGCTATAACGGTTTTTATCATACCGTTGAGAGTACCCTCACAGTATGGGACATGGAAAACCTAGCGGCATATCTAGATGGTGGAGGTGCCCTATGGTTGGTCGGCCCACTGGTGGGTAATGATCTCTACGGGTCGGGAGCTTCTGAGCTATCCGATGATGATTTTCTACACGAATACATGGGTGTCTCCAAGACATATTCTAACCTGGAACCCACTGCTACCCCGACGAAAGGTGTTTTCGGTACCTTCATGGGAGGATTCCAAGGGTACGTTGAAACACATTGGAGGTATGAAGATAAAAGAGAGGACTATGCATACGAATTGAAGCCAAAAGAGGACGCCTTCGGCGTGGTTGAAGGAGATGGTATAACCTATCCGTACCACGGTATCGCCTACGAGACGTATGACTATCGTACGGTATTCTTTGCCTGGGAACCCTCGTTCACCGGTTCCACCACTCTTACGGACACGGTCAAAAGAGTCATAAGTTGGCTGGTCCAACCGCCTGTCAGTGTGCACCTGAGTCCTCCTCATCAGATAGGTTACGGAATACCCGGCGAAACCGTCGAGTACTCCCTCACAGTGTTCAACGATGGAATCAACGGTGCGGACACCTTCGATATATATGCAGAAGATACAGACTGGGATATCCAGCTGACTTATAGGGATGGGATCCCATTGACGGATACTACCGGCAGCGGTAGCACTGACACTGGAAGGGTATCCATGGGCGGCTCCGTTGAAATTATCGTATCTATTAATATACCTCAATCCGCAGAAAAATTGGACAATTCAACACTTTCTTTCACCGTCCGTTCTTCTCTAGACCCGTCCTTAGAGGCCACCACTAGCTTGGATACCATTGTATCTGTGATCCCACCTTGGGATGACAACTTTGAGACCGAGCCAGTGGGTTGGACGGTAAACTCAGACGGGTGGGGAACGGAATGGGAATGGGGTGTGCCCGGAGCAGGACCGGGAGGTGCTGCCGTGGGAGATAACTGCTGGGGGACGAATCTTAACACGAACTACTACAAAAACTCGGAATCCGTCCTTGTCTCACCACCAATTTATCTCGAAAATTTTAACACCGCCGTACTCTCCTTCCAGAGCTGGTATAACACGGAGATTTACAACGATGGTGGATTCGTAGAGGCATCCACTGACGGTGGTGATACGTGGCAGCGTATCGAACCTGAAGCGGGTTATAACTTCACAAACGGTAACTTTGGAGGACTGGGGGGTGACGGTTACAGTGGATATGGTGGTGAATGGACAACCGAATACTTCGATCTTACCGGATCGATCGGAGGGACTATAATCCTTAGATGGCGATTCTCCTCGGGTCGGGGCGTCACACGGTCGGGTTGGTACATAGACGATGTGAATATGTACGTATCACAGGCGGGAATCGACCTAGAAAAAACTACCACAGGGGGCTCTGCGGGACCGGGAAGTAACCATACCTATACAATCAACATAGAGAACACGGGTGACGAACATGATACCTTCAATATCGAACACAACACTTATCACGGCTGGGAAACAGGATTTTTTGATTCGGCCTGGAACCCACTCTATGATACAAATGGAAATGGTTTCATAGACACAGGTGTGGTAGCACCAGATGAAACCAGTACTATTTTTGTCAATATAACCGTACCGTCGGGTACGGCGGTCGGCGATGATCCCGAGATGACCACCTTATGGTTCAACTCGTCCGTGGATATTTCATTGGGCGCGGACATGGTGTTGTACACATATGCTCGGGCTGACATTTTACTTGTGGATGACGACGGCGGTCTTGGCTCAAGGTACTGGTACACGGATGCCCTTGAAAGCGCGGGATACACGTACAATATTTGGACTGCCATACAGCAAGGTCCTCCTTGCTCTGCGGCCATGTTGGCCCACGATGCGGTAATTTGGTTCACCGGTAATCATAGAGGAATTACATCTCCATCCGGTCGTGATCCATTGAGGGAACGTGAAAGGAAGGTCATTACGGACTACCTGGAAGGCGGTGGAAGTCTTTATCTTTCAAGCCAGGGTGCAGCCAATGTGGCATTGGAGTCGGGATACGAGGATTTCATGGAAGAGTACTTCGGCTTTAAGGTGAGGAACAGCATAACATACTTTGATAACAACTGGTGGATACTGCCCAACCCCGCCTTCGGTATCGCCGATAACCCCATAAGTGATATGCTGGAATTTGAGTTGTGCAGATACGGGGAGTATTTCGAAGGATTGGACAAGAGAGGTGTCTTTGGCGAGGTAGCCGGAGAGGGAGAGGAGGTGCTTCGGATGAGAGAAGGGCTCACCGTAGCTACCTCTGTAGATAACGGATTCAGAACGGTCTATACGGGTTTTGATTTTGCCTCGGTGGCAGCCCCTGAAAATAGGGAAGAACTGATGAAAAGGATAATAGCTTGGTTGAGTCCGAGAACTGAGGATGTTACCGTTTATCCCAAGGTTGTGAAAGAGGCATCTTCCGGAAGCACCGCGGAGCATCTTATCCGAGTAAGGAACCAAGGCTCCACCGCCAACAATTTTGAACTCTCCGTTCAATCTGAATTTAACTGGACCGTTGAGTTCTACCATAAGGACGGGACTGGCCCGATATTGGAGACGGGGATCATATATCCGGAAGATTATACAGACCTGTATATCAAGGTACAGATACCTGGAGATGTTGATGAACCGGGGCTCAGCGTAGATATGACCGTTAAAGCTACATCGATGAACGATACCGATGTTGATGACTCTCTCGTTTTACAATTATTGATACCACAATCTGGCGTAGCGTGCAGTCCCGACGAGAAAAAGATCATCGGCAGTGAAGGCGAAAATATAGATATCACCTTGGAAGTATTCAATAAAGGCGGTCTTAATGATACCATCAATATGTACTACTCATCCGTCTACGGATGGGAACATCACTTCTACCACACTGAGACGGGCATTCCACTCAACGATACCGTTGGCGACGGATTAGTGGATACCGGCGAACTCCCCGGTCTGTCATCTGTACCGATAACACTTAACGTACAGATACCGGAAGGAGAGATCGGAGGCGCAACGGACCTGGGGAGTATCCATATCATATCATGGCGAAACAACTCTAAAACATTTACAAGCAGTTTACGTATCTATGTGCCTGTCAAACCCAACTGGACTGATGATATGGAACACGGGTCCGGCGGATGGGTCGCTGAGGATAATGATTTTGGAACTCATTGGGAATCGGGCGACCCGACGATCTATGAGTACGGCCCGGACTATACGCCTTCTGGCGATAACTGCTGGGGTACGAACATTCATTCCAACTATACAAGAACCGGGGAAGCAACACTTACATCTCCTCTCATGGATCTTAGAGGTGCTACGGAGGCAAACGCAAGTTTCTCTCATTGGTACTCCATATGGGGTGATGATCCCGGGAACAGTCGTGCCGACGGAGGTTACCTGGAGATCTCTCTTGACCTAGGTGAATCCTGGAAATACGTTATCCCCGAAGAGGGTTATAATGAGACCATTCATCAATCTGTAGGTATTGGTTGGTGTTACGGTCAGAACAGCAACGGATGGTTGAAGGGCAGTGTCAACCTGACCGAATACGTGGATAACTATGTGTTGTTAAGGTTCCATTTCTGGGGGCGTACACCCGGTCCTAT
The DNA here is from genome assembly GCA_964486225.1 of uncultured Thermoplasmata archaeon. Taxonomy (GTDB): domain Archaea; phylum Thermoplasmatota; class Thermoplasmata; order Halarchaeoplasmatales; family Halarchaeoplasmataceae; genus Haladaptatiplasma. The sequence goes on from CAZAMQ010000010.1 coordinate 30,304, forward strand.
GACCAGATGGGCCGGTTGGTACATCGATGATTTCAACCTGAATGCTACCTTCCGGTCTGTTGCTCTGGAGAGCTTTATAGACAGAGAAAGCAATTATTGTTCTAGCGAAGGTAGTGCATATTACAATTTAACCGTTACAAATCTAGGCCAACAGGAAGATATTTTCGAGTTTTCAGTTGAAGAGTCAGATTGGTCATTCAACTTTTATAATGATACATGGGCACCTCTCAACGACACTGGAAATATTCCGGTACAAGAGACCATGAAAATTATACTAGAGGTGGTACCACCAACGGGTACTACACAGGGTGAATACGATGAAAATATAATAACGATATTTTCACACAACGATTCCAACGTGAGCCGTGAGTTCAACATACATACCATGGTTCCTCTGAACTCGCCATACTACAACGATATGGAGGAGGGTAAGGGTGCATGGAGTCATTACTGGATCAGCGGTGAAGGAATTGACGACAACTGGAAGATATCCGAAAACCGATCATATAGTGGAAACCATTCTTGGTGGAGCGGATCCGAGATAGCGACCTGGGTCAACGGTGGCGACACCACCCTTGAGACACCGTTCTTTGATTTCACAGGGGCCGACGAAGAGTTGGAGATGACATTTTGGCATTGGTACTCCTTTGAGAGTTCGAGATATTCAGTGATGGATGGAGGGATAGTCGAGATATGGGACAATAAAAGCGGAGCTTGGCGGCAGATATATCCCGAAGGCGGATACGATAGAGTATTGAATCTGCTTACCCATAATCCACTCGGAGGCCGAGAAGCTTTTGTTTATACCGGAACATTCCCGCAGTGGAACAGAGAGAACTTCGACATTAGTCCCTACATAGGTCTTACAGTTAAATTTAGGTTCAGAGTAGGTTGGAATCTCGGAGAAAGGGGTATCAAGGAAGGATGGTACATCGATTGTTTTCATATAGGAAGTCCACTACCTGATGTTGACGTAAGATCCGATGCGACAGATGACTATACGTTACCAGGTGAAACAACTTCTTACGGACTAACCATAAAGAACACCGGAAAGGTTTCCGAGACCTTCGATCTCGCATGGTCCGCTCAATCGAATTCTACCGTTGAATTCTTTGACTCTTCATGGGGTCCTATATCTGAAACTGGAGTACTAGACCCCAACGATCATTTTACGGTATATGCGAACGTAACTCTTTCCGAAAACATGGATCTAGAAAATTTTGAAACCATAGAGATCATCGTATCTTCAGCGAGCAACCTTTTGATACAAGATATCTCGGAGATATCCCTGGGTATTCCTGTATCCGGGCCGTATCACAACGATTTTTCCGATGATGCACCCGGATGGAGCCATACCAGACTGGAAGGCATCATAGTAGAAGATAATTGGCAGATGACAAGCGATAAATACCACGTAGGAGGAACATCATGGTGGAGCGGACCTGAGGACGGGGGATGGCCAACAGGAGGTACCACCGCTTTACTCTCGCCTTACATCGATACCAATGACATGAACACCGATATCGAACTATCATTTTGGCACCGGTACGACTTCGGCAGCAACTTTGAGGGCCCGGGTGACGGCAGCGTGGTTGAGATATGGGACGATGAAACAGAAGCATGGCATCGATTGTACCCCGAAAGAGGCTATCCGGTAGAGATATCAAGGAGACACGGTAACCCCCTGGAGGGCTGCAAGGCCTTCGGTGAGATGAGTCATGGTTGGAAATACGAAATATACGACCTTTCGTCATATCATGGAAAAGTTATCCGTATAAGATTCGTGGTTAGCTGGGACAGCGTCATCGAAGAAAAAGAAGGATGGTTCGTTGACGACTTCAGAGTATATAGCGTGGACGAACTCGTAGTAGATATGAAGACTGGAACACCCTTTTATGTTGATCAAGGTCAAAAGAACATAGTGATCGGACAGTTGAACCTTTCCACCCGTAACTCCGACACCCCCATGGACCGTTTGGAGCTTTATCTGTCCGGCAGCGGAAGGGATTCCGACGTTGAGTCAGTACTTCTGTATCATGATGTCAATTCCGATGGAGATCTGGACCCGGAACAAGACATTTACCTGGGCAGTGGTATATTTAATATGAAAAGAGCGAACTTTGAAGATCTCGACTTTACCGTATTCCCGGGATATACTTACAGCTTACTCATAGTGTTCAACATAAGCAGTCACGCTCCGGCAGGAATAAGGTTGGGGGTTAAATTCCTGGACGCGGAACAATTCGTGGTCGCTTTACCCAACCGGGTCGAAGATTTTAAGGAGATGCAGTCATCCTCTGTGATCGTTCAGGGTGACGATATCAATCCAACCATACTTTTTACCAATCCTTCCCACGGAGCTACTTCCGTTGGTATTCAGCCGTCCGTGACTGTGGAGTTCGAGAAACCCATGAACACTCTTTCTGTGGAGAGGGGTATCACATTATACCAAAGCGATCACTTGTGGGATCACTTATCCTTCACACTTTCCTGGAATCCGAACCATACAGAATTCACTCTGATTCCATCTATCTCTTTGGATAAAAACACGACCTACACCATTGATCTGAACGCATCCTACCTGAAGGATCTTTACGAGAATTTTTTGGACGGAAACGGTAATGGAATTTTCGAGGGACATCCCATAGACACTTATTCATGGTCTTTTACAACTGTCACACCACAGGAATATGATATATTTCCGCCCCATGTAGTACACACTATACCTTACAACGGATCTGTTGGTAATTCTCTGGATACGGACGTGGTAGTTGTTTTCAACGAGACCATGAACACGAACCATGAACCATCACTGCAGCTGCCACAAGGTACTGACCCGGGAGGTTGGGATTTTGTTGGATGGAGCGACACTTACACTGCTAACGACACGGCTACATGGAGTCATCACCCTTTGAAAAAAGGAACGAAGATCATCCTGGAAGTGATGGAATACATGGATCTAGCCGGTAATGAGGGCGAACCGTACTCCTGGAGCTTTTGGACTCTGTTCACACCTTATGATAGTCCCTGGCCAGTGTTCAAATGCGACATGAGACGCACCGGTCAAAGCCCTTACGATACGAGCTGGAACCCTGGTCAGTTGGAATGGAGTTTCAAAACTCTAGGTAACCTATCAATGCAGCCGGTTATCGGAACGGATGGGACGATATATCTAGGCGATGATGAAGGATATATTTACGCAGTGTCTCCACAAGGAGAGTCGCTCTGGAGGTTCAGACTCAGCCAAGATTCATTGTTGACTTCTCCTGCTATCGGCCTAGACGGTACAGTCTATATCAGTTCTTTTGACGGTAATATCTATGCGTTAGCTCCCGACGGAACGGCCAAATGGAATTTCACCACGGGAGGCCCTCTCTATTCTTCACCTGTGATAGGAGAGGACGGAACAGTATATGTTGGCTCATACGACAATTATGTATACGCTTTGAAGCGAGATGGGAGCCTGAAATGGAAGTTCGAGACCGGGGGGCCCATCGCTTCGTCACTAGCCATGGACAACGGAATACTGTATACGTACTCCTTCGACGGAATGCTATACGCCTTGGATATATATGGAAATCTGAAATGGATATACGATACGGGGCTGTATGAATGGTCTTACCACTCTCCTGCTGTAAACGAGAACGGAACCGTATACTTCGGACTTTCCACATCCGAGAAGAGCGTATTATATTCCGTTGACCATGCAGGTACACTCCTTAATAATGTTTCATTAGACGGTAAAATATGTACATCTCCTTCGATATCTCACCAAGGTACCGTATATATCGGTGTTTGTAATGCACAGGAAGGGGGATACCTGTACGCTTTGGACACGGATGGAACGGTCAAATGGAAATATCAAGTATCAAACATGGTCTCAGATATCACCATAAGCGGCGACGGCACCATCTACGTTGGTTCTTCCGACCTACACGCAGTGAACCGCGACGGAACTAAAATATGGGCATCAAAAAGCTCTGATCTTTTATCGAAAGAATATTTCGGATCACCCATCATCTCTTTCGACGGCACAATTTATGTTACGTATTCCACAGGTTTCCTCTATGCTATAGGATACGATACAGTTTCGCCTACAAGCCGAGGAGATCCCAATAATATCCTGGAGAGATACTCAAATGACAGAAACATAAAAATACCCTTTACTGCCGATGATAACCACCGTCTGTCTTTGATAGAGCTTTACTATCGTAAGGACGGGGGACCGTGGACGTTCTCTAACATCTCAAAAAGCATATGGGGTTCTTCGTACACCGGAATGATCAACTTTACTGCGATGGAAGACGGTCACTACGAGTTCTTTACCACGGCCGTGGATGTTGCAGGCAACAGAGAGAACAAAACGGCTTTAACCGAAGCGAAGACAACGATCGATACAAAACCACCGAGTATAATACGTATCCATCCGCCTCCAGGGTCCGCAGGAGTCAGGATCGACATGCCCTTGGAGATAACCTTTGACGAACCTGTTTCACCTTCGTCTGTACAATTTACCATAGAACGTGAAAGAGGAGTAGTTATCGGTAGTTGGGAATTATCTTCAGATGGGAAAACCCTGGTATTCACTCCTCTGATCGATCTCGAACATAATATCACTTATACGGTAACATTGAGTGCTGCCGACAACGCGGGTAACTATGTGGAAAAGAAATGGAACTTTACAACGGATGTTCCAGTGATTGAGGAGGTGGAAAGAGACCCCTTCTTTGTTGTTGTTATACTGATAATCTTACTCTGCTTTGTAGCCGTGTTACATGGTAGAAAGAAACCCGTTAAACAGAAGAGGAAAAGAAAGGTCAAACCACTGGAAGATTACGAGGGTGAATTCTTCGGTCGGTAGGCCGGTCAAACAAAGTCGTGTAGTGTCATCTTCTTGACGGTCTTCTTCTTTTCCTTTTTATCATCCTTTTCCTCTCGTTCGTTAAACATGTCCGACAGAAGATTGGACTGTTTGTTGCCCGCCATGAGTCCCTTCTTATCCCAACCGAACACATCCGTAACCCTTGATAGTGTACTGGCGATACGCCTGGCATAGTAATCCCAATCCGGTTCTTCCTTCATCTCACCGTCGGGAAGCCACGGCTCAACCTTTTGAGGTGTATTTTTACCGTCAGTGACGATCCAAGACACCTTCATACCGGGGGTGAACTTATAACCGAGTTTCTCCATCTTCCTAGCAGCTTGAACATTGGGCATGCTGTCCGGGTTAACATAATATGAATAATCCTTGCATGTGCGGGAGATGACCAATTTCTCCGTTGCTATGTCCTTGCTTCGTACACGTTCGATCCAAGTCTTCGCTGTTTCGATAGCACCTTCGATGTCATCGTTCATGATATGCTTGAATACTTCTTCCAATGATTCGTTCTGAGCCTCGAAAGAATCAGACCTACGGACCTCATAGCCCCTCACAAGCATCTCCTCATTAGGCCAAACAACCTGTCCTACATACCTTTTCTTACGCCCGTGGCTGAAGAAGGGGTCAAGTACCTTCTCGAACTCCAAGACTACATCGCCCTTGGTGTACTCATCGGCTATACGTTTGGTAAATTCAACTGTCTTCTCAACATCTTCCGCGGGTGAACGGAAAAATACGCTGTCCGTATCGGAATAGATGACCTGTAATCCCTCTTCCTCGAGGTTGTTTATAACCCGCTTTATGTTCTCTCTTGCAAAGGCAGTAATCGCTTCGCCGATACGGTCATCGGTAAAGCGGTAGAAAGAGGAGGCGAATACACCGTAAAAGGAATTCATCAGTATCTTTATTGCATCCTGCAGACCTTTGTAATAACTCCTCTCGTTCCCCTGCGAATTTTTCATCTTTTCTTTCACTTCGTCCCTTTCCCTCATCAGATCTCGCAGGATGCTGGGAAGCAGTCCCTTCTTTACATCTGGTGAAAGAAAATTTACGCCTTTAGTAGGGCTCTTGATCTCCCCTTGGGAAGAAAGTGTTGTAAAGCATATGTTGTTCTCTATTATGATACTAGGATACATACTTTTAAAATCTAGAACGCTGACCCAATGGTAGAGTCCCGGCTCTATAGAATGTACATATCCTCCCTTTATCTTACCCCGCTTACCACCCCTACTGGTGAGTGGTATCCCGATACCATGTCGATCCGCCTCTCTTATCAGTATAGAATCCACAAGTGTAGATGTCCGACCGTTCAACCCTTCATCCAGAGGAAGTTTGGAGACGGTAGCCATGTCCATTGCCTTTTCGATGGACCCTATATCCAATAATATCTTCAGGGCAAGATCAGCATCTTTAAGGCAGTATTCCATCACCTTTTCGGGGTCTTCCTTCCATTCACTGTCCATCTCTAACGGGTTAACGTCGTTCTTCTCTTCACCTAACAGTACCTTAGCTACATGATTCAAGGTCTCCCTTTTCAGACTCAGCTCTCTCCTGACACACCACCAAGCATCCGCCACTATCCTTCCGGTTATCCTCCAGAAACGCTTTGACGCTTCTCTTATCTCGGTACCATCACGCCCTAAACGCAACCCGTTCAAACCCAAGAACCGCGCCCTCTCATCCAGTAGCGGTAGGTCGTATCCGTTTATATTATACCCAGTGATGACATCCGGATCCTCATCCCTTACAAATTGTTGGAATTCGCGTATTATCTCCAGTTCATCTCCGCTGATACACATGTCAGTTGTATCAACACCTTCGTATACCCTGCAGCAGATGGTGAAGATCGTGTTGTCCTCCAAGCTGTTCTCAAGGTCGAAGCTAAGATATTTGAGTTTCGGGTTGAGCGGTTCGGCCCTGCTTAATTTCTTCACCTCGATGACTCTGTTCGTAGTGTAATCGTTACTGTCTACTTCAACACCTTCTGCTTTCACTGTCGAACTCAGATCAAGGTCGTATATGAACCTTTGAACGAAAGGTATATCCGCCGCAAGTACGGTACGATTTTTTACGTATTTATTACGATATTTAGGCACCTCCCACGGATGGGTACATACAACCTTTTTGCAGTGTTTAAGATCTCCGTCTACCCACAGTTTAGCATCTTCAAGTCTTTTGATCTCGGGGTCCTGTCTCAGTTCATCCACTATGCCATGGGTCGGTCGTACGATATAAAAGTACGGTCTAAAACCCCTGTAAATCAAGGTGATCGACTCGCCTTTATCGTTCTTAACGTAGAGTTCTACCTTTAACCCGTTCTTGGATGCACTGTAGGAGCCCGATAGTATCCTTACTCTTTCTTCCACCATGATGTTACTTCGAGACAATCTTAATCACATCACCGTCTTTTAGCTCGTGGTCTCGTCCTATCACTCTATCAATCCTTGAATCAACAGCCCTTATGAAACCTTCTCCTATGTCTGTATGTACCGCATAGGCAAGGTCTTCGGCAGTGCTGCCTCGGGGTAATAGGTGTGCATCTGGAAGTATCCTACCCTCTTTGTCGGTATAGCTGTGTTCATTCTCTACCGGATAGACCACTATCATATCCAGTAGCTCGTAGATAGCCTTTTCCAAAGTCTGTTGAACGCCCAAACCCCCATGTCTCTTCATGTAGCCCGCTATCTTGTCAAGTGCGGACTTCTGCATATCTGTAATATCATCTCTTAAAACCTTGAAACTATCTTCACCGGGCATATACTCAACTATGTCACTTTCCGATGCTTTACGCAGGGCTAATTCGTATTCCGCCGATGTAGGGATAACCGATTCTTCTATAGACATTAGGGAATCCATCGAATCATCCAAGGCGAGGTCTGCTTTGTTAGCAGAGATCAACATAGGTTTTGCCTTCCTGCGTATGGCCTTGGCTAATCTGTAAAGATCATCACTGGTCCATTTTTTAGGATTTTCCTGAATATCCGTTCCCCTGATAGCCATGATGACCATGGCCTCGGATACGCCCAGACCGGACAACTGTTCATACACCGCTTTCCCCACCTTTCCTCCTACCACCTCTAGCCTTCGTGATACCCTTTCCCAGTTCTTTTCGAGAATACCTTTGAGCCAATGGTCTATCTCCTCTTTCAGGAACTCCACATCTCTTCTGGGGTCATGTTCACCTCTACCACATGGCTCTCCTTCGGAATTTGTGCTACCGCTTGCATCCACTATATGGATTAGTGTGGATGCCTGTCGTAGATCATCCAAAAACCGATTACCCAAACCTTTACCCGTATGTGCTTCGGGGACGAGTCCTGCCACATCGATTATTTTAATGGGTATCATGCGGGTACCGTTTATGCAGGGTGCATTATTTGGATCACATTCCACACCAAGCTCACGGTGAGGGCACTTATTTCGTATATAGCCGACCCCTTTGTTAGCATCGATGGTTGTGAAAGGATATGACGCCATTTCCACCTCCAAACGTGTTGCGGCTGAGAAGAAAGTACTTTTTCCCACGTTGGGCTTACCTACGAGTCCTACTTCCATCGTCGTGACCTCATCTGGTATATCAACGAACTGGGTTAAATGCTTTCGCCTTCTGTGAACATAAGCTCGGTTCTATACCCATGAATCGATCTCGTTCTCCATCTGTTCCACAATATATGTTAACTGGTTAATTGCCTCGTTGTAGTTTCCTTCGGCGATGATATTTTTAACCCCTTTAAGCTCGCTTATATATTCACCGTATTCGATTCCTGCATCCTTCATCTCTGTTATCAATCCTTTAGCTTCATTAAAAAGCGTGTGAATATCTTTTATCCTATCAAGTTTAACTATCATCTCTTCCGCTAATTCTATACCCTTTTGGAAGTCGCCTAATTCTCCGGCTTTTTTCGCTTCCTCCATCAATTTTTTTAGAGGATCGATATTGATTTTAAACTTTCTTACCTCTACCAGCTTTTCCTTTGCCCTCCAGAAATTTTTTTGGAAGTCTTCTTCCCTTACATCATCTACAGAAGTTTCACCTTCCAACCGTTCCAAGATTTCTTCAGCATCTTTATAGGCTCCATTAGCAATAGAGAGGGCGGTTCTTGCATAAAGAACAGCCTTCTTTTCCTTGCCCTGCTGCATGTACAACATAGCTTTATGGTACCAAGCGGGTTCGAACTCTTCAGATATTCCGATACACGTATCAAATGCATTCATAGCTGCCTTAGTCTCACCCTTCTTCGCTAATGCCTGACCGAGACCGAACCATGCTCGTAAACTGCTGCTCTTCTCAACTAATAGCTCTCTGAATATGAGTTCAGTGTCTTCCAATAGGCCAAATTCGAGTTGGATGTTCGCCTTTAGAAGTTTCTCTTCCCAGTTCTCATCTTCAAGTACATCCAATGCCTTTTCGTACTCCTCGTCGTCCGCAAGATAACGAGCGAAAGCTATCCTTGCATCCGCACCATCCATTTCCAGTGCTTTTGAATACGATATTTCAGCCTTTTCATAGTTCCCCATCTCTTCGTAACCCTTTCCCCTAAGAATATATAATTCATAGGTGTCAAAACGCTCTAATGCCTGATTTGCCGCGACCACAGCTTCACGAAAGTCATTTAATTCAAGGTGCATATTTATCTTCTTTATCCACGGGACCTCATCATGATCTGAAAGATCGAGCAATTTATCGTAGGTCTCCAGTGCTTCTTCTAACCGCCCTACCTCTTCAAGGAGAGCACCTTTGGATAGAAGTGAAGATATATCATTGAACCTTTTGAAGTTTTTCTCATATGCCTTCAAAGCCTCCTCATAAGAAAGTCTAGATTCTTCGTACTTATCATATTCTTCGAGTATCCTCCCCCTCATCTTCCATGCTTCTGCAAAATGCAGGTTGATCTTTAATATCTCATCAATGGTCTCAAGGCATTCGTCTACTCTTCCAAGCATTCTCAATATATCCGCCTTGACGAACAACGCTTTTTCGTAATTTGAATTCAGATCAAGTGATATATTTACTTCTTCCAGCCCCTCCTCCATCTTTCCTATCTTGGCTAAAGCATGACCCAGTGCATAGTGATAGTAATCCATATCAGGACTTATTTTGATAGCTCTTTCATGATACTCCACTGCTTCATCATGTTTACCGAGTTTATCCAGAACATTACCGATATTGTTCCAAGCGATATGATAATCCGGATTTACCTCCAGAGCTTTAACAAAATAAGGTAAACTATCTTCATATTTGCTCATGTTGTAAAGGGCGTTGCCAAGATTATTCCAAAGGACCTCGTTTTCCTTGTCCCCTTTAGCCGCTTTTTTGTAGTGTTCTACCGCCTTTTTGTAGTCACCCTTTGTATGATAAAGGTAAGCGAGATTGTAGTGTACGGGACTAAAATTCGGGGCAATCTCGATTGCGCGTTTATAGCATTTTACGGCTTCTGAATAATTTCCCATCGAGAACAACACATAACCCTTATTATTCCACACCTCTTCATCCTGTGAATATGAAAGTATGCTTTCGTATGTGTCATAAGCTTCCTTGTATCGACCGAGGTTTAAAAGAGTGTCTCCTCGTAATTTCCATAGTTCAAAGTTATTTTCTTCAAAAGCAAGTGCCTCGTCGTAAACACCAAGAGCTCCTATGAAATCTCCTGCGTCGTTGAATATCTTACCTTTCTTCATCAGTAGTTCTATCCTATCTCCCTTCCCCATCCTTACACCCTCTTCTGCAGCCTTCTTCGCTTTACGATAATTACTAGCTTCTATGTAAGCTTCAGCCTTATCAAAGTATGGTTGTTCGTTGCTGGGATCAAGTGATATCACTTTATCGTAGCACTCGATAGCCTCATCATAACGACCCATATACCTCAAAGAGTTGGCCTTGTTGTGCCAAGCGGTCACGTAATCTTCCCTTAAACCTATTGCCATGTCATAAGATTCTACTGCCAATTCATGTTCTTTCAGAGAATCCAATGCGACACCCTTATTGTTACAAATGATTTCATTAGCTTCGATATCAAGAGCGATATCATAAAGATCAATAGCTTCGCGTAGTTCACCAACATCACAGAGTTCATCGGCTTTTCTCAACAGCTCTGTCACTCTGCTTGTTCCTCCTCTCCTACTTTCTGCTGGAAACGACTGCAACATCAAGGTAATTAGATACATATTTATCCTTTAACTAGCTTTTTCTGATTACCTTAAAAGAAAAGATAAAGATAAAAGGTTTTCTGAAAGAAGGGAGCGCGGTTTAGACGATTTTCTTCTTTTGTGTGGTTCTGTCCTTCTTTTCTATGTCTGCACCACATGCATAACACATTTCTGCGCTTGGACTGAGTTCGGTACCACATACAGGACATGTGATGCCTTCATCATCTCCACCTACATTTTTTACATCGGTACCACATGCATAACATATCTCAGCGTCCGGACTGAGTTCGGTACCACAGTTGGGGCAGGATATTTCACCAGCCTCCTCTTCCTCTTCTTCCGGCTCCTCTCCTGCAATCTCCGTACCACATGCATAACATATCTCAGCGTCCGGACTGAGTTCAGTACCGCAGTTTGGACACATAATCCCCTCTTCCTCGGGTTCTTCCTCGGGTTCTTCCTCGGGTTCTTCCTCGGGTTCTTCCTCGGGTTCTTCCT
>CAZAMQ010000010.1:41927-47916 GCA_964486225.1 uncultured Thermoplasmata archaeon
CGGGTTCTTCAACTTCGGGTATCTCACTCACTTCCTCTGCAGAAGGAACCTCTGTTCGAGAGGGTGTCGGTGGTACCTCCAAAGAAGGTGTCTCCTCGCCCTCAAGAATCAACTCCTTTTCACGCTCAAGCATCTTTTGATGTGCTACAAGAAGTTTACTTCTTTTGTCTGATAACTCTTTGTCTTGGTTAAGGAGCATTTTCTCTTTTTCGAGGATATCGTTACTCTCTTGAATATTACTCTCCAAGGATTCCTGTAATTGTGAGAGGGCTTCTATGCTTTCACTTCTCTTATCCAGCATCTCCTCCTCTTTGGTCACTATGATACCTTCTCTTTCATCAAGGTCCTTCTCCCTTTCGAGCATAGATTCTTCCCTGCTTACCAGCGATTGTTGTTTTGCGATTATATCTTCCCTGATATTTTCGGCCTTCTCCACTCTTAATACAAGTGTTTCTCTCATGGACTCTATCTCATTCCTTTCTTCGTCCAGTTTCTGCCTTGTATCTATCAAAGCCTCTCGCTGCTCATCGATCTCAGTTTTTACGGTTTTTAACTGTTTTGCTTCTTCAGAGATCTCACTCTTTTTGGAGCTTATGCTCTCCTCGCGTTCTCTTAGCTGCTTTTCTCGCTCTTCTAGTTCTCGCTCTTTTTCTGAGAGTTTATCCGCTCTCTCGTCCAACTCTTTCTTCTGCTGTTTGAGCTTGCCCATGAAGCCTTCCATTTCCGATAGGAATCCATCTTCTTCTGCCAATTTTATTCCCCCAAGGGTATTGCGTATGTAATAGAGGCTAATAGCGCTTCTGTTTTATATAACTTGCGAAAGTTGTTCATTTTATCATCACTCGAATATAGGTCCTAGTATTTTAAGTCCATTTTCTCCTACTTCCAGGGCGTGTTTTTCCATACTGTGTTTGCATGCACGCATCTTTTCGATCTGGAGGTATCTAGTTAATTTTCCTCTGCTCCGGTCCAGACCCAGCATTATTAAGCCATCAACTAGAAAACCCTCGTTTCCTAGAAGATTCGCTTCGGTACCGATGCTTCTTTCCATGACGACGAAACTGTAGAGGTCTAGATCACGTAAGAGCTTGAAAAAGTAGAACATCTTCTTTCTCATGTTCTTTTCGTGTTCCATCAAAGAGTACAACGCACCCAATGAATCAAGAGCAAACAATTTGAAACGGTCGCCTCTTTCTTCTTTGAAGTGTCTGAGCATCTTCTCAAGAAAATCGATATAATCTGTACCTTCGCCTTCCTCTACGATCTGGTCTATCTCACGTAGATCCGTTATGTCGGAAACCTGCATGTTCAGACTGAGATCTATACCAAGACTCTGCATGTTATTCAGGTGGCTGCCCACTGTTTCCTCCAATGTTGTGTACAGACCGAAGGTGCCTGTTTTTTCAACATATTTAGTCATTACATGATAACAGAAGCTAGTTTTCATAGATCCCGGTGGGCCAGTGATAAGAACTACTTTTGGTGAATCTATATCAGTGACGAATACTCTGTCAAGTCCTGGTATGGTATCCCGGAGCATATTTACCACTTTTTCTTTAAGGGGGATTAGCTACTTTGCATTTAATATTATCGATGGTTTACGTCTTATCTGAATAAGGATGATAAATTTGTTGTACAAAAAAGAAAAGGAAAGGGTTTTCGAAGAGTTTCAAGCTCTTCTACTGTTTATTCCGGCGGCGGGGGCGGTGGAGTTTCCTCCGACATGTCTCCTGGTTCCTCCATCGGCGGTGGTGGAGTATCTTCCGGCATGTCTCCTGGTTCCTCCATCGGCGGTGGTGGAGTTTCCTCCGGTATATCTCCTGGTTCCTCGGGTGCTGGCGGTTCTGCTTTCTTTCTCTTCTTTACTATTATCAGTATTATAATTATCAATACCAATAAGAGGATAAGTAACAGGATCCAGCACAGATCACCGAACAACAATTCTAATGGGGAGTCGTCTTCTACTGTTACAACAGTTGGGTCCGATGTGATACCACCGTAAGTGGCAGTCACCTCATAATCACCTGCGGAATCCTTGTTAAACACTCCGTTGACATCCGCATTATCCCAGGTGAAGTCCGTCACCATATCTGTTATAAGGTTACCGTACGCGTCCCATGCTTCGGCGCTGAATACAATTTCTTCTTCCACATTCACAGTCTGTGGTTCCGAAGGTGATATGGTGACCGTATGCACGTTGGCAGGAACGACGGTCACGTCGGTTGCATCAGAGGTCTCACCATCATAGGTTGCGGTCACCTGATATTCTCCTACCAACTCTTCGTTGAACACTCCGTTGACATCCGCATTATCCCAGGTGAAGTCCGTTGCCGTATCCGTTATCAGGTTATCGTACTGATCGTATGCTGCCGCACTGAACGATAGGTCTTCTCCCGCATCAACGGTCTGTGGTTCCGAAGGTGATATTGTGACCGTATGCACACTACCAGGTACGACGTTCACGTCGGTTTCATCAGAGATCACATCATCATAGGTTGCGGTCACCTGATACTCTCCTACCGACTCTTCGTTGAACACTCCGTTGACATCCGCATTACCCCAGGTGAAGTCCGTTGCCGTATCCGTTATCAGGTTATCGTACTCGTCCCGCGCTTCCGCGCTGAACGATAGGTCTTCTCCCGCATCAACGGTCTGGGATTCCGAGGGTGATATGGTGACCGTATGCACTGCTCCTGGTTCTACCGTCAGAGTGGCACTGTCCTCTAGCTCTTCGTATTCACCGGTAACTGTCCATTCGCCTGCAAATTGGGAAGAGTATTCATTATCTGTCCAGCTGCCGCCGGCATCTGTATCGATGGACCAGTTGGTCTCGTCGGTAACGTCACCGATGGGATTTCCGAATTCATCAGCAGTGAAACCGTTGTATTCCTGTGTCTCACCAGCAGAGATAGTGGCCGTTCCCGGAAGTATGACGAATCCCACGGGATCTCCCGGTTCTACCGTTAGAACCGCAGTACCGTTGACTTCTCCATATTCCCCTGTCACGACCCAAACATCCGCGAATTCGGAGGTGTATACGTTATCTGTCCAGCTGCCGCCGGCCTCTTCTTCAATCGACCAGTCGGTATCGGCGGTAACATCTCCTATCTCGTTATCGTATTCGTCGTAAGCTGTTGCCGTGTATGTCTGAGTATCTCCTGCGGTGATAGTCATGAATTCTGGGTCGATATGTAGCATGTCGGCCTCGCCGGGATATACAACGAAGTTATCGGACCTGGTTACACCTTCAATGGTCACATAAGCCATATAGTCGTCAGCTATGGTTAGCACCAGTGCAGCCCAGGCATATTCCGCATATCCGTCCACAAATGTTAGGGTTTCCGTAATATCATTTCCGTCGATTTGTATGTTTACGTCGTAATCTCCATCAAGAGGTACGCCTTCATCCGCGGCATCTGAGATCTCGATCGTCGGATACTCTCCGGCGATGATATCATCTACGGTAACGTTGAACTCATAGGTCACCGGAGCACCGGGTTCCTGCACAGCATGGGTGTTCATCTCCTCGAAACCGTTGGTACCTACTGCGCGTACAACGTACCACCAGTATATGTCGTCAAGCATACCTTTCTCGAAGTCGAGATACGAATACTCAACCGAATCGTCAACAGGTATGCTGTCTATGAGAGTGCTTCCGTCCCAGGGGCCTGAGAAGAATTCCGACCTGTATAGATTGTAATGACTTACCTCGTCGAGTGTTTCATCCGGGCTGGGTTCCCATGTGATCAAATTGTGGTCGTCATCATCTCCGCTTCCACCCGGGATGGCAAATCCTGTGACTTCAACACCTCCTTCGAAGTTGCCTACGAGGGTTGCTTCGCCTGTATCAGTATCTATTGTATACAGTCCTGATGGTCCGGATGATAGATAAGCTGCGTGATAGAGCACTCCCAGACTTCTGTCGTATGCCATATCCTGTGCATAGTTTATAGTAATGCCTAGTGGACCGATGAGAGTTGCTTCCCCGGTGTCTGTATCGATCGAATACAATGAATTTTCTGCTACATCTATGCCATAAAGGGTTCCATTTCCATCGAAAGCTATAGATATCATGAGGCTAGGTCCTGAGAAGCCACCTACAAGGGTCGAGTCGCCTGTATCTTTGTTAATTGTGTATAAACTGTCTTCTGTATTTCCATAGAATATCTCGGTGGAATCGTCGTAGGCAAGACCATGGAACCCTGGTGTTGCACCCACATAGGTCATTGAACCGTCCGTATGATCTATTGTGTAAAGGCCTCCACCATATTGTGACCCATACCATACACCTTCTACCCAATCCGCACCGGCAATAAAATCTGCAGCCTCGTTCGGTGCAATGTAGGTTATATTCGCGGGATCATCTGGTGGGAAGGAGATGGAATCGTCTCCGGGATACGAATCAAATGCAAAGAACTCTTCAGGAGCTCCTGTATGTACCACATCAAGATTCTCCGGTGGTAGCGGTGGGATACCAACGATGTCGAAAATATCGCTGGTGTTTTCACCCCAGCGCCCGATCTCGTCAACCACGCGGGCACGTATCATGGCCTCGGAAGTGTGTACGTTGGGTATGGTCCAAGTGTAACTGCCGGTATCATCGATACCGGTATCTATGCCGGTCCAGGAAACGCCCGCATCACTGCTGTACCATAGGTTGATGTAATCAACGGGGTCATCCCCCGGTGCTGCCGTCCATTGAATGTCCTCTTGGGTGCCTGCTTGCCATTCGTCGCCACTCACAGGGGACGTGATAGTTATGGATGGTGGTACCCCTTCGCCGGGTTCCTGCTTTGCGTCCTCGTTTTCCTCTTCCATACCGTTGGTACCCACTGCGCGTACAACGTACCACCAGTATATGTCGTCCAGCATACCTCTGGCGAGGTCGTAGTAATCGTATGCATTCGAACCGTCAGCAGGTATGCTGTCTATGAGAGTACTACCGTCCCATGGACCACTCTGGAGCTCGGATCGATATAGATTGTAATAGCTGACCTCACCTAGAGTCTCATCCGGGCTGGGATTCCACGTTATCAGGTTGTCGTCGTCACCTTCGGCATCTCCTATTTGCACCTTTACCTCAAGAGACCAGCTGTAGTCAAGGCCGTAATCAGTCAAGGGTACATACGGTCCCGTTACACTATCCAATGTGACAAGGCCGGCATCGGCATTCATCGGTGTGATACATCCGAAGGGGAAGTAGCCATCACCGATGTCGTCGATTTCAAGTATCACCCAGTAAGTGCCTTCAGATATGTACACATCTGATTCCATGGGCATCTCCAACCATGCCATGTTACCAAGATCTGTGTGTTGTTCTGTCTCTCCAAGAAGAGTATCAGGGGCTGCTCCTCCGTCGGTGTAAAGCAATCCCTTCACATAGCCGGCCTCATCCCAGTCGAAGTAGGCTATTTCTGTAACAAATCCCTCAGGGAGATCGATCTTGATTGCGCCCCACCACAAACCTGCACTATTGAGTCCTATTGCATCGTCGGTTTCATCGGGTCTGTGGGGTCCGGAATATCTCCAGTACCAATCGTCAGGGCCGAAGGCCGAATGCTCCACCAAGAGGTTTTCGGGTGGAGCCGGTGGTATGCCGATTATCTCGAATACGTCGTCACTTTCGTTCTGTCCGGAACGTCCCATCTCATCTACTGCACGAACGCGTACAAGACACTGGTCGCTGTTTACGTTGGGCACTGTCCAAACATAGATTCCCGTGTTGGATAAACCGGTATCGATAACAGTCCATGAACTTCCTGCGTTTGTACTGTACGATAAATGTATGTAGTCGATAGGGTCGTCTCCGGCGGTTGCCGTCCACGTTATATCTTCCTGAGTACCAGCGTTGAATACCTCGCCGCCATCCGGTCTGGTTACTTCAACAACCGGTGGGTTTCCGGGTATCTCTTCCATGGCATTATAAACTACTAACGCGTAGTTCTGGCTGTTATAGCCTACTCCCACAGCGTCGCCGGCGATTGTCCTA